>NZ_CP111063.1 GCF_026250525.1 Chondrinema litorale | reverse complement strand
TTAGGACTTACGCATTTAAGTTAAAAATGATAATAGGATTAGCAAGAATCTGTTTAAGATAGTTGCTGAACGGAAGTACTTTGATTTGATAGAGTGTTGTTTTCAACTGTTTTGCAAGGAGTTTCAGCCCTATCCAAGCCTGGTAGCAGCAAGCTAGATGGTTCCTCTGGGAGATTGCCTTTCGGCATTGGCACTTCTCAGAGCCTGTAAGCTGTTTGTATTCCCTGTGGAACTGCTCAATCTGCCATCTGATCTGGGATTCGTTTTCGGCCTCAAATACATTCATCCTGTCCGATAGATCATTTGTGATCACCCATTCAATGTCCCCGTTTAGGGAGACTATCTTGAATAATTTGACGGGGTAAGGGTATTTTTTGAGTTTGACCTGTACGCCTTCCAGCAGTTGCCTACCGGAAAGCTCGACTGTGCCCACAGCCTGCATCCCTGTGTCTCTGGATAGGCTGACTTGGCGGTTGCTCTTCAGGGTAGTGAAGAATGTCCAGCCGCTTCTGTGCACAAGCTTAAGGTTGTCCATGGAAGCATACCAGCTGTCAAAAAGTATCTTTTTGGCTTTCAGGTCTTTACGCATGGTCATTCGGGTGAACATCTCCTGGAAATGGTCATTCTTGGTCTTCTTATCCGTTTCTGGGTGGTAGATTCGGTAATCGATAGGATAGTAATCCCCATCAATGCCATTGCTGTGTACCATGTTTACCAGATTGATCCCATTGACTAGGCCATGCTCATTGCCTGAGTACTGCCTTTTGGCCAATTCTATATACCGGGAATACCTCTTTGCCTGAACACTGTCATCGACAAGGATAAATGAGTCTGCGCTATCTTGGAGATGGCCCTTGACAATATCCCACAGGTCGGAAGAGGTAAATTTAGAATGGGCTAGAAAACGCGTGACTTGGTCATGACTGACATCCATAGAATGGGCTGCCATGTGGGTACAGGTATAATTCCCGTGAGTATGGAGAAGATATGATATGTACAGAGATTTATCCATATAAATTAGTATTAAAAAAAACAATCTCTCAAATTTTGAGCATTTTTACTAGAGAAATTTAATATTGCGTAAGTCCTATATTTAAGTCAATAGAAATTTTTCGATCAACAAAAAATGAATAATCAGGATTGTAATAACCAAATGATATAGAAAAACCGGTATTGTAAGCCATATAAAAGTACTATGTTTTTGAATTTAAAAAATTATGGCGTAAGTGAAACTCGAAGATTTTTATAATAATTTATTCTCTCTGTACAGTAACTATTCACCAAAAGCTCTTTTTGTTTGGAAGTTGAAACTCTACATACTTTGTTCCATTTAAGACTTTTCCCTTTTTTAATAAAAATCTCTTTCTGATTATTTGATGCAAGTGTAATTAGCGGTTAGCTACATATATTGTATCGCTAATGCGACTGTGAAAGAATTACCTGATCAATAGTATTATTCGTTTTTGAATTCATAATTAAAGTTGTACTCACCTCTAACGAGTTGGTTAGGTAGTTCTAGTTCAACTAATTTCCCTTTAATTTCCCTTTAATCACATTTATCCCTGCTTTTGGAGATTCTTCTAAAATAACAGAAGAACTATCAGATAATAATATTAACGGAGGAGAATTCTCTTGCTCTAATTCAACGGCAATTCCATAATCATTTAGCATAGAATGGAGAAGTTTAATTTGAAATGTTTTCTTCGTTGAATCTTGGCCATTGATTTCTGTTACCTTAATGGGTAATTTGCATAAATAAAGATCATCAACATCTTCTTTAAAGCCTTTTAAATACATTAGTGAGTCTTTATGATAATATTTATACTTATGCATTTTACCATTTGGATAATAAGTAATGACTTTTCCTTCTAAAAGTCCATTTTTAAAAAAGGCTTGAGTTTTAATATGGCCATTTGGATAATATCCAAACATATCTCCATGTAACTTTCCATCTAAATAATTACCTTTTTCGATTTTATTTCCTAAACTATCAAAAAAAGTATATTCTGAACTTAATGAATCATCTTTGAAAAATCCTTTTTTTTCCACCTTACCATTTTTAAAGTAAGAAGTATAATATCCATTTCTTTTCCCATCTATCCAATTATTAATTAATTGCAAATTTCCATCATTATCGTATTGAACAAATTCGCCATTTCGCAATCCATTTTCAAGAGAAACTTTATATATTAAAGTTCCATTCTCATTGTAATACACCTCATATTCTTTTTGCAGAAAAACTTGAAAATATATGAAGATAAGTATTACTATCACTGATAAAATTGAACCTATTTTTATTAAGTTTTTCATTTATGAAATGTGTTCTTCGAATGAAACTAGTTATATTATATAGCTTATTTGAAGAGAAAACGTCATAATACTATTATGATTTCATGTCGAAAGGTATGTATTTGAGCGAGCCAATTATAGTAAGGTTTTTAGTACCAATAGCCTATCTGGATTAGGAGCATCGATGTTATTCGCTATAATATATGGGAGCTAAAATGTTTGATTCACCATTTTCTACATAGAATAAAAGAAACTTTACTTTTTCTTCTTCCCACATATATTTAGAATACATAAATGAAGTGTCAATGTTACCCAAAAGTACTTCTTCTACTATCTGTTCACCTTCATAGATAATTTTCTTATAAAACTCCCCTCTTGGATTTATCAAGTATTTCTCTTTAGGCTTTAAAGAGAGGTTATAAACTATATAATCATCTACAACTTTTCCATCTTGATATTCAGTTATTTTATTAAAGTCTCCATTCGCATCAATAAAGCCACCTGCTCCATTTCTTTTATTTTTTGAGTAATTGATGATTGTTTTAGACCTCTCGTCATTTTCAATTACTTCTCCTTCTAACTCACCTTTATTATAGTTAATTGTTAAATAAAGTTCATCCTTTTTAGGTGAATAAATAAAACAGGTTCCATGTCTTTGGTTATCTTTATAAGATATTTTTGCCCTTATTCTTCCTTTACTGTCAAACTCTTTAGCTATCCCATTTAATTCGTTTTCATCATAGTTTACTTCTATAGCCAATTTGCCATTATCATGATAATAAAGCCAAGTACCGCTTTTAAAACCCTTTGAGAAATATCCTTCTAATACTTTTTTCTTCCCTACATATTCATAATATTGACCATTTAAATAGTTATCTGTGTAGTTAGCTATATATTTTCTTCTAGTCTGATCATCATATCCCGTAATTTTTAGAGTTTGCCCAAATGAATTATCAATTACAAGAAATATTATGAAGTAAATAAAGAATTGAGTTTTTGTCATATAGAGATTTGATATTAATATAAGGTGTTCTTAACTACTATAAGTATAAAAATATTGAGATTTTCGATTGGCAAAAATAACTTATAGAGACACTATACATTTCAACCAAATTATCATCTAATAAAAACCCCCACCCAGAACTCGTTCCGAGTGGGGTGATTAATGGTTTAAAGTAAAGCGTAGTTTTTTACGTAAGTTTGCCATTCTGTGTCGAATGGAATTACTAGATATTTGCCTTCTGGTGTAATGAGTATTTTAGTGGGATAACCCTGCACTTCAAGTTTTATGGTAGACTCCTTATCAATTTCGCTAACAGGGAAAGTATAGTTATTTTTAGTCATAAATTCGGGTAGGTTTTTATCAGGAGTGCATAGAGTATAAATCTTTAAATTAGAATCAGAATTTGCGCTATTATCCACATAAAAAGATTGCAACTTTGGTAGTTCTCTAACACATGGCGCACACCAAGTTCCCCATATATCTATAAAAATCCACTTACCAGATTTTTTGCTTAAATCTAACTTTTCATCAGTAAAGTCAAAAGCTACTGCAGGTGTTGACTTTGCCATTTTATTGATGTAGTTAAACCAATAGGTATTAAAATCTTCTTTTTGCGCACTGCTATTATAAATCTCTTTTAGTGTTTCTAGGTTTTCATCTGTGGGTGAATTAAAAGTCACTTCAGTATAAAGGTTAAGGGCATCTTCTGTTTGGTTGTTTTCTATTAAATAGTTGGCATAAACAGATTTGTAGCCAATATTATCAGTATCGTCAGTAAGCAATGCTGCATCATAAAAATAGGCATGTACTACATTCAAGTCTAACATATCTGGACTGTAAGCAGCCGCTTTAACCAAATATTCCCCATTTTTTTCAAATGAATTGTACAAGGTATAATAGCTGTAAGCCAATAAATATCGGTTCCAAGCACGCTCTTCGGTTAAGCTTCTACCTTGAACACTTTTAGTGAGATCAGGATATTTTTCTAGATTATTAATGATCTTCTGAAGTAAATTTTTCCGCATTTGCTTATCTATTACAAGGCTATTTTCTAGATCGTTAATCGCCAATAAGCAATATCGCTCAGCCATTGTTTTATAGTTTGAGCTGTCGGATAGTGTTCCGCTTAGATTGATAAAAGCTTGTTCAAGTTTTTCAGGATTTTTAGTTGTTTTAACTTTTGTCCAATAATAAAATGGACTAATTAACTCATTAATCTCCGCATTATTCGCTGCATATAGTTTGTCTACATAATTATAAATTTGAGAGGTGTCTTCTGCTGCTAGTACTTTCTGAGATAAAGTGTTATGAATCCTGTCGGTTAGAAATGGAAGGTATAGCTCATACAGTTTTAATGAGGCTTCTAATGCTTTATCTGTTTCGCCATTTTCCCAAAGCTTGTACATGGAGTTTGTCAAGGTAAATGCCTCTTCTGGAATTTGTGCATTACCGAAGTTTGCAAATGATAAGCATAGTAAAATTAAAAAATACTTTTTCATGTAATTGGATTAAAAAATGGGTGCATTAAAGATTTTAGAATCTTTAGTTTAAGATAGTAATCGTAAAAAAAAAGCCAAAATATTGGTATTAAAAACGGATTTAAGGTACAAAGAGTTAGCTCAAAATCTCTGTTTATCGTAAAAAATCAAGCTTTTTTAAATTTTTCGAAAAAAATCTGATAATTTTTTTAGTTCGTAAATAGTGTACGGACTGCCTCTATTGATTTGTAGCATGTCAACCAAAACTTAAAAGAAAATGCAACAAATCGACTCTTCTCAAAATCTTAGAAAATGCCGCCTTATAATGGTGAGTGATCAAAACAATAACAAGTATTACGAAATGTCTGAAAAACCAGGTGGGATGTTTTCGGTAGTTTATGGAAGAGTTGGTGCGAAAGGTGCCGAAGCAGAATATCCGGTTTCTCAATGGAAAAAGAAATACAATGAGAAAATAAGAAAAGGTTATCAAGATCAAACACACCTTTTTAAAGATAAAAAAGAGAATGTGATTGACTTTGACGATATCACTGAAGCAACTGTAAACCTTTTAATGAAAGACTTGTACCAATACTCAAACAAGTCGATGGAAGACCATTACAATGTAACTGCCGACCAAGTTACCAAGCAGCAGTTAGAAGAAGCTCAGACTTTATTGAACGACCTTGCAGGCAGAATTAAACCAAGAATGCAGCGTCCAGCGTTTAATGTTGCTCTTCTTAAGCTGTATGGCATTATTCCTAGAAAAATGTCTAATGTAAAAGACCACTTAGTTACTTCTAAAATGACAATCGATGAGATTAATAAACTCATTGCCAGCGAACAAGAAACCTTAGACGTAATGCGTAGTCAGTTTGATATGGTTTCTCAAAATGACGATACAGAAGAAGTGGAGAAAATCTCTATTCTTAAAAAACTGGGAATTACTATTGAAGAAGAACACTCATCGAAAAGCATTAGAAGAATTAAGAAAATGATGGGCGTTGATAAAGACCTTTTTTATAAAGCTTACAAAGTTTCCAACATTAGAACAGAAGGCAATTTTAACAATACACTTGCTACAAAGAGAAAGAAAAGTACAGAACTCTTTTGGCATGGCAGCAGAAACGAAAACTGGATGTCTATACTAGGAACAGGACTTGTGTTGAGACCAATCAATGCCATTATTACGGGTAAAATGTTTGGTTACGGATTGTACTTTGCAGATAAGTTTAAGAAGTCGCTCAACTATACTTCTTACCGTGGAGCTTACTGGTCTGGCGGAAACTCAGACAAAGCTTATCTAGCCATTTACGAAGTGCATACAGGTAACCAGTTAAAAACCCAAAACCACGAATCTTGGCACTATAACTTAGACGAAACCATGCTAAAGTCTAAAGGAGATTACGATAGCCTTTATGCTAAAGGTGGGGCTGACTTAATCAATAATGAATACATTATCTATAATGAAAACCAGTGTACAGTTAGATACTTAGTCGAAATCAGAAAATAAAACCTACTATGAACGATAGAAAATTAAATCCGCTTACTGTTGGTGCTGTAGAAGAAGCAGCTTTGTTTTTAGCCAAAGAAAAAGGCCATGTTACCACACTCGATATCAAAGAGTATTTACGAAGCGAAGGCTATTTTGCCATGCAATCGGATGTTTCTGAATTTATGAAACAACTTACAATTGTAGACTGCGAATGGAGCTATTTCTTTACAGGTAGTTATCGTATCTATTTTAATATGCAATTTGCTTTTCAGTATGATATCGGAATTGTTTCTTCATTAAACTAGGTCAAAAAAATTTAGACAATGCCTTGGTACAGACTTTCAGTGCCAAGGTATTTGTTATTAAGATATTATTTTATTGATAATATCTGTTCTAATTCTCGAGATGTTATTTGCTCTCCTTTTATTAAATGATAAGGGTAAATTTCAAAATCAAAAGTACCCCATGGAGTTACTATATTTTTACATTCAATGTTTAAGTGTAATTCAGCTACATTTTTTTGATCTTCCAAAATGTAAATCAGATAATCATAACCACAGAGATTTATAGCATTCTCTCTAAAACCAGTCAACTGCATTTGCAACTGATTTAAAGTATCTATATCTTTTATTATAAAATGATTAAAAATAAAGTCTTTTTTAATTGGGTTGAGCAGCAAATCATCTTCTATTGCAAGATCAATTGTGTCATTATCAAAAATGATTGTTTCTTTTAATGATGTTTCAATTTCTCTCACTTTTACATCCTCAAAGACAAGTGAATAATTTCCGCTGTTAAAATCATATTTACTGAGGATTTTTTCTTGAGCAAAAGCTGAGTTAAGAATACAGATAGTAAAAATTATATTTAGTAATTTCTTCATCTTTCACTGATATTTCTTCATTTACAATATAGACATATATCTTACTCTTTGTACTCAAACCCATCGGCAATTGGGAGCATTTCCAAATTACTAATCCAGTACTTTTGTGTTTGGCAATAACCTTTAAGGTCATTATAGATGCCTTTAATTGACTCTTTCGATTTCCCAAAGTCGAAATTGAAAAAACCAGTACCTGAACCTCCACCAATTATTTGTATTCTTAAATAATTTTCACCTTCAATCTCTTCTTTAAAAATCACAAAAGTGAGTGTAAAAGACGAGTTATTTCTAAAGCTATATTGCTCTGCAACAATAATGAGCATCTTATTTTTATTCATCAAATACACTGGACTGTAGTTCAACTTTAAAAAGCCAGTGATGTACTTTTCGGCTTGCTCTCCTTTTATTAGAAATTGTCCTGCTTTCATCGGTTTAATACAACTTGCTTACATTATTATTTACGATTAAAAGTCCTACCTGGAGGCAATTATGATAGAAAAATCAAATAAATCCATCTACCTACTAAAATTTAGTTGATTAACTGAGATTTAGTTTGTATATTCATTTTATGGAAGAATTAAGTAAAAATGAAGAATACATCATGTCTATCCTTTGGCGATTAGAAAAGGGATTAGTACGAGATATAATGGCACAAATACCTGAGCCAAAACCACCTTATACTACAGTCTCTTCGGTAGTGAGATTATTAGAGAAAAAAGGATATGTTGGCCACAAAGCATATGGCAAGACTCACGAATATTATCCATTAGTGCAGCAAGAAGAATACAGAAAAACCAGCTTTAAGCAAATGGTGAAGCATTTCTTTGGTGGTTCGGTCCAAAATGTGCTTTCGTTTATGGTAGAAGAAAAAGAAATTTCTGCCAAAGAAATAGATGAGCTTAAAAAGTTGGTAGAGTCTTACGAAAACAAAGACCAGTCATGAACTCGGTTTTTAATTACTTTTTAGAAGCTAGTATTTGCATGTGTTTTTCATTTGTATTTTTCAAGTTGTTGCTAGAGAAACTCACTTTTTTCAACTGGAATAGGTTTGTATTTTGGTTGTTAATTTTAGCTAGTGTCGGAGTTCCCCTACTATCAATTTCGGTTGAGCAAACAGTTACTGAGTTTCCAGAAAAGATATTAGATGGGATTCATACATTAGAAAATTCTACTTTTTCAGAACAGTTAAATCAAGGTCAAATATTTAACTGGCAAATTGGGCTTTTTATCATTTATATAATAGGTGTATTTATAGCATTTTTCAGACTATCTATTCAACTTTATTTGGTGTTTTCAAAATTAAATATTGCTAATAAAGTAAAGTGCAAGAGTTATCAACTGGCAATCTATCCCAATTTTAAGTATGCATCTTTTTTCAATTATATATTCCTTCCCTCCTATGTTGAACAAGATGTGGAGCAACAACAAATTTTGTTGCATGAATCTGTACATGTAAAACTGTATCACTCAGTAGATGTAATGGCTATGCAGTTGTTAAAAGTGATTTTTTGGTTTAATCCAGTGCTGATTTTACTAGACAAAAGGCTTAGGGAAATACACGAGTTTCAGGCAGATTTTGAAGTGATAAAGTCTTATTCTCAAATAGATTATAGCAAATTACTGATCAAACTTGCTGCTCAAAAGCATTCATTACACCTAATGAATTTTTTCAATTTTTCTCAAACTCAAAAACGAATAGTTATGATGAACAAATCAAATTCAAAAAAACTGCTAAAAGGCAGATTTTTATTCGCTATTCCATTAATTGGATTTTTTATGATGCTCTTCTCCTTCGATTTTCAAGGTATTAACCAGAAAGACCTTGAAGGATCATGGACGGGGACTAACCTCAGTTTTAAACAAACTCAAGGTCCAGATGTAGCAGCTATGGTAGAAGGTGGCAAATCTTTACACATAGGCGGAATTTTGATGTTAAAAGATGATCACACTTACCAGATTAAAGAGCCAAGTGGAAGCATTAATGGAAAAGGTAACTGGAAAATGGACAATACTTCCACATTTACAAACACTGATGCTAATGGTGAAGTAACCACCTATAAAATTATTGATTTGGAAAGTGATAAACTGATTACTACTCACAAAGTAAGTATGGATACACCAAATGGTAAAGTGGTGGGCGAAATTACATTGAGCTATAAACGCTAAAAAAATTTCCACCAATCAACTAAAATTTAGTTGTAAAACTTAGATTAAGTAGATTAAATGCTAGTGTATTACACTGGCATTTTCTTTTGCTAGAATTAATAAACTGTCCCTTTTTACTCTGTAATCACGATCTATTGCAAATGATTGTTAGTAATGTAAAACTTGTACAATTACCAGAAAAAATATGGGTTATTAAAGCACATCTATCAAAAATGAAAGAGTAAACAACATAAAATATAATTCAGCCATATAAGCTGTATAACATTTAATTAAGCTTTTTGCGAGATTATACTTGCGTTTTTTACGATTTCAATTTAAACTCTACTATTACTAACAATACCATGAGCAGATACAAGATTGTCTCCTACGAAGAAGCTTCACCAGAAGTAAAATCTATCTACGATGAATCCATGAAAGAAATGGGTTTGCCTTTTGTACTAAACTGGTTAAAATGTCAGGGTAGCAATGCTACACTATTAAAAGGTAATTGGGAGAAATTGAAAAACAACATGTTAAGAGGCGAAGTGCCATTTTTATTAAAGCAGCTTATTATTTATAACATATCATCTAAAAGAGGTTGTCAATATTGCAGTGTAGCTCACGGGCTTATTGCCGATAGCTTGAGCGAAAGCTTAACTGGTGATAAAGACGTGAAATTGACAGAAAATATGGAGGCTGATTTTATTCCTTCTTCATATAAAGTAGCCATCCAGATTGTGACAAAAGCAGCTTTTGACCCCAAATCAATTACTGACGAAGATTTTGAAGAATTGCGTGACGAAGGCTATTCTGAAAGTGAAATTCACGAATTACTTTCTTTGGCAGACCTTACCAACATGATCAATACTTTTGCCGACATTTCAGGAATTAAAATAGATAATGAACTGATGGAAGCTAAGTAAAATATGATTGAACACCAGAAAATGCTGGAAGCTTCTTCCAGATTAAGGTACGAGGCATTTGCAAAGTTGGCTACAGACTTAAGTCGTTCCATGACTTTCGACGAAATAGCCAAAGTGCTTTTATCTCAGCTTAAATACATCATAGATATTTATTGTGCCAGAATTTACATTCAGTTTTTGGATACCCGAATGGTGTTTGATATACTGAGAAATCAGGTAGAATATTATCAAGCAGATAGTGCACTCCCATTTGAAAAAGAAGTGCTAGCTTCTGGTGTTCCAGTTTTGGTTTCTCCTTTCGATGAGAAAATGAAATCCTTTCCTGAGTTTTTTCAGAATCCGAAAATTACTAAGACAGTAGTTTTTCCTAACAGTCTTTTTGATGATCAGAATATTATTTTAACCATTAGTTCTAAGGAAGGAAAGCCATATACAGAAATGGACTTTCGCTTTTTTAAACTGATTGGTGAATTCCTTTATAATAAAGCTTATCAGTTATATATTCTGGAAAACCTAGAAAAAATAGTTGCTAAAAGAACGAGTGAGTTAAAGAATTTGAACACAGAGCTACAGCAACTTTTCTACAGAGCTTCCCACGATTTTAAACGTCCATTAACTACTATCTCCGGTTTAATTAATTTAGCTGGTATGGTACCAGACGAAGAAAAAGGGGAGATTTTCAATAAAGTAAACTATGAAGTAGAAACGTTTAAATCGATGCTCGATAAGCTTTCTACACTCAGTGTTCTGGATATTCAGAAAGAAGCTTATCAGTTTGAAACCCTTGGAGCAATTTCTTCTAATCTCGATGCTACTTTTGAAACCGCTTTAAAAGAGAAAGAAATTCATTTGCACTGGTTGGCCGATCCAGAAGAGCAAGCAATTATACCTTCTCCCGCTATTTCGGGTTTGTTACAAAACCTAATTGAAAATAGTATTGCCTTTCACGATCATAAAAAAGATGTTAGAAACATTTGGATTACCTATGAGAAAGATGAAACTGAAATCTACATTTCAGTAGAAGACAATGGTATTGGCATAGAAGATCAATTTCGACATAAAGTTTTTGAGATGTATTTTAGGGCACATCCTTTCTCAAAAGGCAATGGTTTGGGTTTGTATGTAGTGAAAAAAATCACAGAAAACTTTAATGGTAGTTTCGAAGTAGACAGCAATCTTGGTAAACGAACCAAGATTACTCTAACTTTTCCCATTAACTTATAAGAACGAAAAGCCTATTAAAGTTTACTAGTTTTTGTACTCATCAACTTGTTCTAGTAAAGTCATAGATTTTAATACAGCTTGCCACTCTTTTTCTGCAAAAATGAGCTTAAACCATTTTTTGTTTTGGTTCTCAGATTTTATGTTGATGTAAAGCCAATAGCTTAAATATATGCTGGTAAAAGTAATCGCTAACTGTATCGTCCAAAGTATTGGGCTTCCATATTGAGTCATCCCCCATCCCCAGTAAAATGTAGTCCACAGAGGAAATTGTAAGAAAAGAATTTTGGTGATATTCAGTGTAGAAACTTTTAATCTCGACAGTTTATCTTGTAACTCCATGACACTAGAGTTAATACCAACTTTAGAGATTAAATACAGATGATAAAGGTATACACCAATTGCCAGTTTATTAATAATAGTAAGCCCAACGGCTGATACTAATAAGGAAATATTACCAGCATTAAATGCTACAATGGCTATAATATCTAAAAAAAATACCCATATAATTCCTGCCAGAATAGTAAATACTTTTATTGGCTTTAAAGACACAAGATGAGATTTTATCTTCATTTTGGTTATTTCCATGGTATTTTGTCTGTTTATTTGAAGTGTTTCATTCAACTTGCTTTCATAACCTTTCCATATTTCCATAATATCTATTTCTTCCATATTAGTCTGTATTAATTTTAGAAAACCTGTCTTTTAATTTCATTTTGATTCTAGCAATTTTTGTAGCTACGTTAGAAGTGCTAATACCTAGGATTTCGGCAATCTCATTATGGCTTTTTTGATCTAGGTAAAGTAGTATAAGTGCCTTGTCTAGCTCTTTTAATTCTGAAATAAATCTTTGTAATTGCTGCAAATTCTCATCGGGTCTGGTAGTTTCTTCATTTATAAGTTGTATGCTTTCCAGATTAAGTCTGTGATGAATATTTGCCCTTTTTTTGTTTTGGCCATAAAATGAAATCGACACATTTAAAGTAATTCTGTAAACCCAAGTAGAGAATTTATATTCATTGTTATATCGTGAATGAGATTTCCAGAGTTGGGTGATTATTTCTTGAATAAGGTCTTTTTTATCCTCATCATTTTTACAATAAGCATTCACTATTTTGTAAATAATCCCTTTGTGCTTTTCCAAAGATTCAAGAAAATGATCAGTCTGGTTTTCGCTATTCATATACAAAAATGTAATATGCTTTCAATCTGTATCATTATTCAGTGAAGTTTGCAAAATATCACACTTCTACTGAAAAAAATTTGACTGAAGGCATAAAAAAAGAGTTGAACCTCTTGCTGATTCAACTCTCATTTTTCTTTAACAAGCTTTTAGATATTATCCTTAAACTTCATTTTTAATATACCTGTAAAATCGCCAGCATATTCGAATGGCATATCGTTTTTATAGAGTTTTATATTTACTTCAAAAGTAGCTATAAGTGTCTTAATCGATCCCAAGTCTGCATCGTTTTCTATATCTTCTTGTAGATCGATTACTCTAAAGGAACTTCCAGTTTGATCAAAACCTAACTCTGTAGTATAACTCGTAATATTTTGATCGTCTAGAACAAGAATTCGGAAAGCTTCTGTTGGGTCTTCAGTATCGGATGATAAGATTGGTTTTTCTCCCACTGCTAGTTTTTCTTTAACCAGCGATATTGGATAGTAAGTTTTTACAGCGTTTGTAGTAACGGTTCCCTCTACTTTTGTAAAATCTATAAAATCATTATTGAATTTAACTGGTGGCAAACTCAATAAAATTCTAATTTCGGAATCATTATCCCGTAAAGAAAGGGTATGGCTCACATAAGAACCATCATCAATTATTGAACTAGCACTTAGTTCATTGTTCGCTACAACATTAACATTGCCAAAATTGGCATTTAAGATTGAGCCTTTAAAACCGATTTGACCTAGGTTTGTATCTTTTTTTTCTATGTCGTCAATTTCATCCATTTCGCAAGAGAAGCAGATTGAAAGCATCGCAACAAGAATTGAAAGAATCGTTATTTTTTTCATATTTAAATGTGATAAAATGATAGATAGTTATAAAAATGGGTTAAGCCATTTTGAATCGCCTAACCCATCTGTATGAGTATTGTTATGAGCTGATTTTTTGGAAAGACATAATGCCTTCGGGGTTTCCCCTATCTGGACAATCTTCAGAAACTCTGCTCATTGTTAATTCATTGGTACTGGCAGTGATATTGTACACGCCTTTTTTATCTGGTCCGCAAGAGTAATCTCCTCCGGTGTCCCAAATGGTCATTTTGCCGTCTTCGTATTCATATTTCCCCATTACTTCAAGTTTACCGTCCATATTAAAATCTACGGTATACTCTCCATCATCAGAAATGGTCAATTGAACAGCTACGGTCTGACCTTGGTCGTCAGTGTATTCTAGTTTCCAGTCTCCAACAATATCAGACTGGGCAAAAAGCATGGTTGGAAAGAATGAAATCAAAAGGAAGGACTTGAGTGTTTTCATCTTCTTTGGGTTTAGTTAAAAAATAGAGATAGCTCTTTCAATTTAAGCATTTGCTCAGTCTGTTCCTATAGTCTACTCATTAATTTTTATAATGATATTTGGGTATCATATAAGCTTTGTAGATATTAGTTGAAGTTTAAATTCTATTTATCTATGTAGTTTTCTTGACAATTACAATATTTATATAATTGATTATCAGGTGATTATAAATTTATTTCTAACAAATTTAAGAAAGTGCTTGACTCTTACCTTACGTGATAGCTTATGTTTGTATCGAATTAATAGATTGAGAAATGATTGAATATTCTGTTCAGAAATTGGCAAAAATTTCAGGTGTAAGTGTGCGCACGCTTCACCATTACGATCAGATAGGATTACTTAAACCAAAAGTTCGTACCGAAGCTGGGTATAGACTTTATGGCGAAGAAGAACTGCTCCGATTACAGCAAATTCTTTTTTATAAAACGCTGGCATATCCGCTAAAAGAAATTGCCCGCATATTAGACGATCCTCAATTTGATTTAATAGCCTCATTATCTAAGCAAAAAGATGCTTTAGATAAGCAGAAACAGAATCTCGAAACATTGATCAATACGATTAACAAGACCATTTTTAATTTAAAGAATAAAAAAATGTTAGATCACGAAGAATTATACGAAGGTCTTCCTAAAGAAAAAGCAGCAGCTTACAGGGAAGAAGCTATAAAAAAATGGGGCAAACAAGTAGAAGAAGTTGAGAACCAACTAAGACAGTTAAGTAAAACTGAATTACATAAACTAAAGGCTGACTTTAAAGCCGTAAACGAAAAGTTGGCGAGCTTAACAGAAGAAGATCCTACGAGCGAAATTGTTCAGCAACATGTGGCACTGCATTACACCTTTATTAGAAAGTTTTGGGGAACTATGGATTCTGAAGATAAACAAGCCAAGGCTTATGTCGGCTTGGGAGATTTATATGTGAGTGATAATAGGTATACAGAAATTAATGGAGAGCCTAATGCAGACTTTGCCGATTTTATGAGCAAAGCTATGAAGTATTTTGCAAGTACTAGCTTAAAATGAAAAAAGCCTCACTATATATAGGGTAGCAAATAGAAAATTAATAAAAGGCTACATTTTGGTCAAGAAAGAAATTTCTAATGAGTTGTTTTCTATTTGAGAAATCCTCTAATATATCTATCAACTTGTCCTTCAAATCAGTCAGTGATTTGAAGGCAAGATTTTTCAAATCAATATTTTTGATATACGCCCATACATGTTCATCCGGATTTACTTCTGGGCTATATGCAGGTTGTTTCACCAATTTAAGTCTTCCTCTTGGTAACTTTTCTAATAACTGATGTACTGCTTTGCAATCATGAACACTTGCTTGATCCCAAATTAAAGTAATGGGATTTGGTTCATCTGCTAATAGCTGTTCTAAGAATGAGACAATATCTTCCCCTCTGTAAGGCTGTTTACTGGTGGTATAAGTAAAATCTCCCTCACTACTGATGGCTGAACAAACAAAGATATGCTCAAAAGATTTTGACCATATCTCAACAGGAAAGGGATTGGCTTGAGGTAAAAAACATTTTTGCAATTTTGGTGTAACGAAAAAAGATGCTTCATCTCCATAATAGACCTTTCTGCCTTCTTTTTTAGCCGTTTTCAGTAAATTAGGCAATCTTTGTTTTTTCCACTTTTTTACAAGTTCAGGATTTTTTCTGGGTTCTTTCTTTGGAGGCTTGCGGTAGCTAAAACCCCATTGATGTAACAGTGTGCCAATATGTTGAAGGCTATACTCAACACCAAAGAGTTGTTTTATTTGACAAAAAACTCTTTTTCTTGTTCAGCCTTGGGTAGGAAAACCAGCTTTAGTAGCCCCTCTGACTAAATGAGCTTTGAGTTCTTTCTGTTGAGCTATGGTAAGTTTTGGGCTAGCTCCTGGATATTTTTTCTTTTTGATACCAGAAATACCAGTTTGCTCATAAGCGGAAAGAACTTGACTAACTAAGCCTTGACTACAGTCAAGTACCTCTGCAATACTTTGTTGTTTGAGTCCTCTCTTTGATAGGCGAATCACTAACTTTCTCCTATATTCTCTAATGTCGGTATCTTTTGTTATTCTATCCATAGTTATAAAATAATAAAAAATACCGACTTTATTAATTCTCTATATTCTAGGCTAATTATAGTGAGGTCTTTTATTTAAAAATTTTATTCTAAACCATTTAATGGTGGAGGCCCGTCTGGTACTATTCCTTTATATTCGTAATCGCCTTTTCTTTCTTTGTACTCAGCCTTTACTTCATCTCTTAGTTTCTCATTTTCGAAAAGATCAACCATTGTCATAGAAAGTGCTTTAGCTGCATACACCATCCCCTTGTGCCCGATAGACATTCCACCACAAGCCACTACTGCCCAGCTATGCCAAGGAGTTCCTTTTGGTGCAGTGGTAACTCCCAATCTAATCGTTGGAACTACCCAGCTAACATCACCAGCATCAGTTGAGCCACCGCCTGGGTGTTCTTTGGTTTCTTCTAGCGGATTAATCTTCATATCCATACCAACTTCTGGTTTGCCAGTTGCTCTTTGGATACCTTTTGCGTATTCTACTTCTTCATTAGTATAAGAGATTTCTCCTAAATATTCTAAGTTAGATTGCATAGCCGTTCCACCTGCTCTGTTTGGTAATACTTCGTGTATACCAGAGATTAATGAAATCTTGTAATCTACATTTGCCATTATAGCTGCACCTTCCGCAATTCTTTCCACTTGTTTCCAAACTACATCCATACCTTCTCTTTTGGTATCTCTTACTCTCGTCCAAATACGTGAATAATCAGGTACCACATTTACTACTTTACCACCATCTTGTATGTGGTAGTGAATTCTTACAGTTGGTTTAATGTGCTCACGGTAGTAATTAATACCTGTGGTATACAATTCTAAAGCATCAGAAGCACTTCTACCATTCCAAGGATCAGCAGAAGCGTGTGCTGCTTGACCGTAAAACTCTACCATAAAATCAACTAAAGCCAATGAGCTTTGTACATCTGCCTTTGTATCGGCACTTGGGTGCCAGTCCATCATTACATCTAAATCGTCAAAAAGTCCGGCTCTAATCATCCAAAGTTTACCAAAGAATTTCTCTTCTGCAGGAGTACCGTAAAATCTTACTGTTCCTTTTAGTTTTCCTTCTTCTATTAGTTCTTTAATGGCAGTAGCTGCACCGAGAGAAGCCACACCGAAAAGATTGTGACCACAACCATGTCCGGGTTTTCCTTCGTTAAGTGGGTCTTTTGTAGGAACTGTTTTTTGAGATAAGCCTGGAAGTGCATCAAACTCACCCATAATTCCGATGATAGGCTCACCAGAACCATATTCTGCAATAAATGCTGTTGGAATATCTGCTACTCCGGTTTTTACAGCAAAACCTTGTGCCTTAGCGTATGCGACTAGTGCTTCGGCTGATTTTGTTTCTTGAAATGCAATTTCTTCGTACGACCAAATTTTGTCGCTTAGTTCAGTTAATTCGTCAAATTTACCATCCAAAGAAGCAATTACCGCTTTCTTGTTTGCATCGATCTTTGGCTTTTTTTGTGCAAATGCACAAACTGAAATAAATTCCAGTAAAACTAAAAAGTACAATTTTTTCATAAATGGATACAATTTTTAATGAGCCTGTTAAATTACCTACACTTAATGTGAAATCAAAAGCAGGCTATCATAAAGATTTAAATTATCACAAAATTGTATCCAGTATTTTGAATAATTTACACTAAAAGTGGTGTATTTTTAAAATTACTTCTTGTGAACCAATAAATTGGTAGATACATTCATTTTTTGAAAATGGCTTAAAAAGCTATCGACTGACCTTTGAGCAAGGTTGTCGTCCCAAGCATCGAGTGCTAAAGAAGTACAGAAATACTTTGTGCTCTTCTTTTTATCTACTATCTGAATATAATTTCCAGAAAACTGTAAGAACAACCAGTTTAAATATTTCCATTTAGAATTACCAATGCTCACTTGCTGAATATTGATAGTACTATAACTAGTAAATTTTTGAAAAGGAAAGTTAGGATTAATTACTATTAACTCTGTTTTGGTGGTTACAAAAGAGTTATTTAAAAAGGCTGAAATTAAATATGATGCTATGATATATAAAGCAAAATACGTAGAGTAAAAATAAATATACTTATAAGGGAGTAAGTATATTGCAATAACTAGTTGAAGTATAAATAAAATAAGCAAATCTACTAGCCAACCTGAAAATGGGCTGTAATAAATTTTCACTTGTTTAATGTTATAGCCATTTTTTTCAAGAATTTGCTCAATTCTTCTATCTTTTATAACTGCAATACTAATATCCATCCCTTAGCCTGATAAGTATCATTCGGCTTATTAAACCAAATAATAATTAATTAAAAAATTAATGTTTATAAGTGATTATCTTACGTACATCTTAAGTATAGTCACAGCCTAATTTGCCTAACGTTTAGCTTGTTTTGTTAATAGATTTATACTTACAGCTAGTATAATATTACCACTTTTAGAAAAAAATCTGCTACACTATCTTCCAATTTGATAGCACAATTTTTCTGGGTATACATGAAAATATTTAGTGGATTTCATTTTCATATCTGAGTGATATGATTGTGCAATTCGGATTGATTTGTTTGCACTTTATTATTTAATAAACAGAGATTTTATAATTATGAAAAACTCAGGTTTGCGGCACCATTTTTTCTTTTTTCAACTCACTACTAGTCATCTCTTCAGACGAAAATTGCATAGTGCCTTTATAATTTATTAGGTTTTGTCCATTTAGTTGGTCTTTTATCCCTCTTCCCAAAACCGCATGATACAAGCCAGTGTAGAATTTAACTTTATCTTCTTTTGTACCTCCCGAAACCTGTACTCTAGAGAGTACATTTTGCCATGCTGCTCTTGCATTTTCACGTGCCTGATCAAAATTGATATGAGCTGTTTCTTTTTGCATATTGAGCCAAGCACTTTCGGTACTTGTAAATGAAAGGCTTACCTGCATTTCTATTTCTTCGTTTTTAACAGTGGAGAAAGTAAAAATGAGTCCGTTTTCAGTCTTGTCTGTTTGGGTATTGCCAGAGGTGTAACCAGTCTTATTAAAACTGCCAACTTCTTTTGGTGCTTTACTTAAACGTGCTGCAAAAAACATTTTTACATGTTTTTCAGGGTCGTGTAGTTGGTTATAATCAGGATACGTCTCAATGCAACCTTCTAATTCTGTATCAGATATCATCTTTGCACTGGCATCTATCATACTATTACGCTCACCTTGCTTGCGACCAATATCAAATAATATATGTGAATCTGAAGAAGCTGGGAATGTATACCTGTGTAAACCCACATTTTTTGTAGCAGTTAGCTCGGCTTCTATATCGTAGTCTTTCAGCTTTACAGCATAATAACCTGTAGTGGCTATTTCTTCTCTTTTCTCAAACCGGCTTCTGTAGCCAGCATCTGGTATTTTAAGACTTCCGGGTGAGGTAACTATTTTGCCAGTAGTTGGCATAATGAGTAGACCTCCAATTTGGAATTCGTGCATGTGCCCAAAACCTTCAATAGAAGTATGTGTATCATCATATCCGGCTGGAAGCGATGAACCAACATTTCCTAAAGAATTAGTGTAAGGACTGAGTTTAGCCATGCCGAAAGGCAATGCTGCAGGAGAGTAAAAAAACCACTTGCCATCAATAGGGCCTAAATTCGGATTGACATATCTTGTTACGTCCTCATCTGGGTGAGTGGCTTCTGCATTTTCGTGATTAGTGCAGGATACAAAATTTACTCCTGCAATTAAAAGTATAAATACCTTTAATTTAAGTGTACAGGGTAGTAGTGTTTTCAATTTATAACTGGTTATATAGGGGTAGTATAGTCAATTCCTGCATTTTTCTTGAAAGAATCTGCATGAATTTAACAATAAACCTGCAAATATTACTAAATTTTTTAGAATAGACAATGGAAAAACTCGCTTTTCCGGTGAAATTTTAAAAAAATCATAAGAAAAGCTAGCTTGTTTTAAGGAATTGTAAACTTTAAATTGATTTTCAGGCAAAAATTAAATTGCTTATAATAATTAAAGTGTTTCTATGCCTGATCTTCTAAAAGGAATTAAAGATGGATGTTCTGCATCTAACTCAGTAACAAGTACATCTAAATGATCAATCGTTTCAACTTTAAAAGGCTGTATTTTGCCAAGCTTTTCGGAGATTGAAAGGGAAACTACTTTATTACTGCGGGCAATCATTGCTCTTTTGGTAATTGCTTCTTCTCTATCGTTTTCAGTAATACCGATTTTAGTATGTAATCCACTAATACCCAGAAAACAAATATCTGCATGTATTTCAGAAAGGTAATTTATTACATCTAAACCAATAGTAAGGTTTGACTGTTTGTGCAGCTTTCCTCCCAATAAACAAACTTCTAAGTCTGGGTGGTTACATAAAACTAGTGCAACAGATAATGCATTGGTAAAAACAGTGGCTTTTAAATCTAAAGGAAGGATTTTGGCAAGTTCGTAGTTAGTAGTGCCTCCATCTATTATAATTACCTGATCATCTTCTATAAGTGAAAGTGCTTTTTTTACAATCTTAACTTTACTGCTATGAGCATATATATTATTAAGTGATGATTGAAAAGAGGAAAAAGAGCTTGACATAGCTCCACCATGTACTTTTTTAAGTTGGCCTTTATCTGCTAATTCCTTTAAATCTCTTCTAATAGTATCTTCTGATACCTTAAGCTTTTCGCTTAAATCTATTGACTTTACCTTATTATAAGTCCGAAGTTCTTCTATTATATAATGGTGTCTTTCCTCCTTTTGCATGAACATTATATTACTGAAGCAAGATGTTTTTCATTTTCAATTTCACGAAAAAAAAATATTCCACCAAACAATTACAAGCGTTTTTTGCCGGAAAAGGAGTATTTCTGCCTGAGTTGTGCAATATTTTTAGTGTGTTCGCGCACATTTTTGCAGTTTTTTTACGCGATTTGCTTTGATAATTGAAAGAATATGCCTTACTTGTGCATGTTTTTGATCTTTTTAATCAATTAATTTTTCTAATATGAAGAAAGGCTTACTTATTAGTCTGATGTTTCTAGTGACTTTTGGACAAGCTGTCCTCGCACAGAGCGTCATTACAGGAAAAGTAACCGGGGCGGAGGATAATGAACCTTTGCCAGGTGTAAGTATTGTTGTTGAAGGTAGCAATCGCGGTACCACAACAGATCTGGATGGAAACTTCACCCTCCAGGCAAACAGTGAAGATGTATTACAGTTCTCATACATCGGTTTTATTACTCAAAGTATTGCAGTAGGTAGCCAGTCTACTATTAATGTAAATCTAGAACCTGACATGCAACAACTTGAAGAGGTAGTTGTAACAGCTTTCGGTCTTGAGAAAGAGAAAAAAGCTTTAGGTTATTCAGTTACTCAGGTTTCTGGTAAAGAATTTACTGAGTCTAGAACTATAAACTTAGGTAGCGCACTTTCTGGTAAAGTTGCTGGTGTTAACGTTTCACCTCCTGCTACTGGTGCTGCTGGTTCTTCTAGAGTTGTTATTCGTGGTGGTTCTTCATTAGGTGGTAATGACCAACCTTTATATGTTATCAACGGTGTGCCAATGGATAACTCAAACCTTGGTTCTGCAAGTATGTGGGGTGGTAACGATAATGGTGATGGTATGTCATCTATCAACCCAGACGATATCGAAAGTATCTCTGTATTGAAAGGTGCTACTGCTTCTGCTCTTTATGGTTCTCGTGCTTCTAACGGTGTAATTCTTATTACTACTAAAACTGGTACTAGCCGTAAAGGTGTTGGTGTAACTTTCAATTCTAACTTTACTTTAGACAGAGTAAATGACATGACTGATTTCCAAACTGAGTTTGGTCATGGTATTAATGGTAACAAACCTTCTAACGTTGATGTAGCACTACAAGGTGGTTCTCAATCTTGGGGTGGTAGATTAGATGGATCAAACGTAATTCAGTTTGATGGTGTTGAAAGACCATACTCAGACAACGGTGAAGGACTTAATGATTTCTACAGAACTGGGTATACTTTAACCAATACATTAGGATTATCAGGTGGTAATGAAAACTTCAACTTCCGTGTTTCTGCTTCAGATTTACAGAACGAAGACGTAATGCCAAACTCTGGTTTCAAGAGAAGAATGTTAAACACGAATCTTGGTGGTAAATTTGGTAAGCTTTCTACTAAAATTTCTGCTCAGTACTCTAAAGAAACTGCAGAAAACAGACCAAGACTTTCTGACTCTCCAGGTAACGCAAACTTTGCAGTCTTGGTAATGCCAAATACTATCTCTTTCGAAGACTTAAAAGGTCCAACTGGTAAATTAGGTGCTAACGAAGATGGTGTTGAATTACAGCATAACCAAGAAATTTATACTCAAAACCCTTACTGGGCAGCTTACCAATTCGAAAGAATTGATAACAAAGACAGAATTTTAGGTAATGCTTCATTAAAATATGATATTACAGATTGGTTATACATCCAAGGTCGTTTAGGTACAGATATAATTTCGGGTGAGTATAGAGCTGTAGAAGGTTATGGTACTGCTTACAAATCTACTGGTAGTGTAAACAACACTATTCTAAAAGTAAGAGAAGATAATGCTGACCTTTTAATCGGTGCTTCTAAGCAATTTGGTGAAATTGGAGTTGATGTATTAGTTGGTGGTAACAGAATGAGAAGAAGCTACGAGTCAACAAGAATTGGTGGTGATAACTTAAGTATCCCATTCTTCCACTCAGTAACTAACGTAGAAAACCAAACTTATACTTACTCTCTTGAAGAAAAAGGTATTAACTCAATCTTTGGATCTGCTAACTTCTCTTATAAAGGCTTCCTTTTCTTAAACGTAACTGGTAGACAAGATCAATTTTCTACATTATCACCAGATGATAATAGTGTATTCTACCCATCTGTTGGTTTAAGTTATGTATTATCTGATATGGTTGAACTACCAGCAGCATTTACTTTCGCTAAATTAAGAGCTGCTTGGGCACAAGTTGGTGGTGGTGATCCAGATCCTTATTCTATTACTCAAACTTACAGTATCCAAACTACTCACGGAGACGCAGTATTAGGTGATATTACAAACAGTTCTATTCCAAACAGCCAGTTATCTCCATTCTTAACAACTGAGGTTGAACTTGGTTTTGATGTTAGATTCCTAAATAACAGATTAGGTTTTGACTTCACTTACTATGACAGAACTACTAAAGACGATATCCTTGAAACAAGTATTTCTTCAACTGCTGGATTTAGTACTACTTACATCAATGTTGGTGAGTTAACTAACAAGGGTATTGAATTAATGATCAATGCTACTCCAGTGCAAACAATGGATTTTTCTTGGGATGTGACATTAAACTTAGCTAACAACATAAGTGAAGTTAAAAACCTTGGTGTAGATGCTGAGGGTGAACCTATCAATTACGTAGACTTAGGAAACTCTAGATTGCAACAAGAATCTATCAGAAACTATGTTGGACAGCCTGTAGGTGTAATTGCTGGTTACAAGCAACAAGTAATAAACGGTCAAAAAGTATACGACGAAAACGGTTATGCAGTAAGAGGTGACTATGAAATCTTAGGACAAGGTAGACAACCATTCAGTGCTGGTCTTAGTAACTCATTCAGATACAAAAACTTCAAATTCGATTTCTTAATTGATATGAGAAGTGGTGGTTCTTTAATGTCTGGTACTAACGTTGTTGCTTACCAAAGGGGTTTACACCAAGAAACTCTTGTAGGTAGAGAAACTGGTTTAACTGTAACTGGTGTAGATACTGATGGAAATGCACTAGAAGTAGAAATTGCTCCAGAAAACATTGATGATTACTACAGTTACTATAGTCAAATTACGGACAATTTTGTATATGATGCTTCTTTTGCAAAACTTCGTCAATTATCAATAGGTTACTCACTACCTAAATCTCTGCTTTCTAACACTCCAATTCAAAATGCTAGCTTGTCATTTGTAGGAAGAAACTTGCTTCTTCTTTGGTCAAATATTCCTAACATCGATCCTGAATCTGCTTACTCTAGCGCTGCAGGAACTCAAGGTTTAGAATACTTTGCAATGCCAGCAACTCGCAACTTTGGATTTAATTTATCATTAACATTTTAAGTGAGATAAAAATATAAAGTATGAAAAATAAATTTATAGCTGCGGTTTTAACTTCTTGCATGTTAGTTTTTTCCGCTTGTGATAATGATAAGCTTCTCGAACTAAACGAGAACCCGAATGCTTCTCTTGAAATCGACTTTGATTATCTTTTATCATACGGAATGTTAAAAGTATCAGGAGAGAGGTATGAGAGCTGGAGAGGTAACTTCATTTACTCTTCAACTATGATCCAACATTTTGCTCACCTTGGTACTTACTGGTCTGGTGACAAATATTTATACAACACTAGTTATAGCGCTGCACTTTGGGATGCAAACTACCCTGGAGCTATCAAAACCCTTACTCACGTTGTAGATCAAACTGAAGGTACTGAAGATGTAAATACTTACGCTGCTGCATTAATCATGCGTACATTTGCATTACACAGGATGACTGACCTATACGGTGCACTACCATACAATCAAGCTGGTAGAGGTCTTGATGGTCAAGAAAACTGGTTCCCAGCTTACGAACAACAAGACGAAATCTATAGCTTAATCATTAGTGATTTAAAAGAAGCTAGAGATGCATTTAGCGCAGATGCTGATGGACTTGGTGTTCAAGATCTTATTTATGGTGGCGACATTACTCAATGGCAAAAATTTGCTAACTCATTATTAATGAGAGTTGCCTTAAGAATGTCTAATGTAGATCCAACTACTGCAAAAAGCGTATTTGAAGAAGCTTACAACCACTCAGCTGGTACTTTCGAATCTTTAAATGATAATGCTAAAATAGAACACACTACTGGACAAGGTATCAATAGAAATGGTAACTCTGAAGTATTTGCTGACGGAAACGGTGGTGAATATGCTGCTGCTAAGCCAAGTGCTACTTTAGTTAACTGGATGAAAGAAAATGATGATCCACGTTTAATGATTATTGTTGGAGGTATTGGTAATCCCCTTGATGCTACTACTTGGAACACTACTCCTGAAGACCAAGAAGGTATGCCAAATGGTTACGATTCTGAAACAATCACAACAAAAGCTGTAGCTGATGGACTAGTTGCAAGTGCTGATGATTTCGTAAGAGATGATGTTTATTCTTTCTTAAATCCTGATCTGTACGATTACGACGATCCTATGTTCTTCCAAACTTATGCTGAAACTGAATTTATGTTAGCTGAAGCAATATTAAAAGGATGGAGCGTAAGCGGAACTGTTGAAGAACACTTTACTAATGGTGTTACAGCAGCTCTTGCAAACTGGGAAGCTTACGATGCTGGCTTTGCTTTAGATGCAGCTACTATAGATGCTTACATTACAGGTTTAGACTTCGCTTCTGCATCAGATGAAGGTAAGCTTGAGCTAATTGGTGAGCAATACTGGGCTGCTACTTTCTTCAACCACTACGAAGCTTATGCTAACTGGAGAAGATTAGGTTACCCAACTTTAACTCCAACTAACTATAGCAGTAACGTTACTGGAGGTACTATTCCAAGAAGATTAATCTACCCAACTGGTGAGCAATCTGGTAATCCAGATAATTATGCAGCTGCAATTGCAGAGCAAGGAGCAGATTTATTAACTACCAGATTATGGTGGGATGTTGAATAACATCGATAAATAATATAATCAGTTTTATACTGGTTGGTAATTTCCTTTTTCATAGAGCCCACCCCCAAAAAGGGTGGGCATTTTCTTTAAATAATGATATATTTACGAAGAATTATCGCATGAAAAACGATTTAGCATCTTCAAGTATATTCAGGCTTCTATTGTATATCTAACAACTAATTTATTATTAAACCTTAAGCATTGAATAATAATGAAACAAGATAGTTTTGAAAGTAGGTTAACTAAGCTCAGTACAGAATATGAAGAACTGATTACAAGAAAAAACGTTGAAGAACTTCCCGGAAACGGAATTTTTACAAGATATAAATATCCCATCTTAACAGCTGCACACACTCCTATTTTCTGGCGATACGATTTTAATGAAACCCGCAATCCATTTTTTATGGAAAGGCTTGGTATCAATACCGTTTTCAATGCTGGTGCTATGGAATTTAATGGTAAATATCTGGTGGCCTGTAGAGTTGAAAGCAACGATGTAAAATCCTTTATCGCCATTGCAGAAAGTGATAATGGTGTTGATAATTTTAGATTCTGGGATTACCCTATTGTAATGCCTGAAACAGATGATCCAGATATGAATGTGTACGACATGAGGTTGGTTAAACACGAAGATGGTTGGATATACGGATTATTCTGTACAGAGAGAAAAGATATAAATGCAGCTCCTTTCGATACTTCAGCAGCAAATGCACAATGTGGCATTGCACGTACAAAAGACCTTGTAAGCTGGGAGCGTTTAACAGATCTTAAAACCAAATCTGCACAACAAAGAAACTGCGTATTACACCCAGAATTTATAAATGGTAAATATGCATTTTATACCAGACCAATGGATGGTTTTATTTCTACCGGAACAGGTGGTGGCATTGGCTGGGGAATGTGCGATTCAATTGAAAATGCAGTAATTGAAGACGAAATTTTAATCGACGAAAAAATATATCATACAGTAAAAGAAGTAAAAAATGGCTTAGGCCCTGCCCCAATCAAAACTGATGAAGGCTGGCTACATTTGGCACATGGTGTTAGAAAAACCGCAGCCGGATTACGCTATGTACTTTACGCTTTTATGTGTGACTTAGAAGAACCAAGCAAAGTAATTTATAAACCAGGTGGGCATTTTATGGCTCCACAAGGTATTGAGAGAGTGGGAGATGTTTCTAATGTGCTATTTAGTAATGGATGGATAGCTAAAGAAAATGGTGATGTATTTATTTATTATGGTTCTTCAGATACGCGTATGCATGTGGCTACTACTACAGTTACCAAATTATTAGACTATGTAAAAAACACCCCTGAAGATGCCGGCAGAACAGCTGCATGTGTAAAACAACGTGTCGATTTTATATCGAGAAATCTTCAGGAAAAACCAGAATTAGCATATTTTAAAAATAAATAGTGGCAATCTATTTTTAGGTTGTTGCAACTCTGATCATCATAAATTTTATAATTACCAACCTATTTATCATTATGTATTTTTTATTTAACAGAAGATTAACCTTAAGCTTAGCTGGCATTTTACTAAGCACTGTATTGCTAGCACAGCAAAAACAAACATCACTTCTAGAATATGTAAACCCTTTAATGGGTACCGATTCTGAATTTTTATTATCAAATGGAAATACTTACCCGGCTATTGCTACACCGTGGGGTATGAATTTTTGGGCTCCACAAACAGGTGAGATGGGCAATGGCTGGTTTTACAAATACAGCGATCACCAAATTAATGGTATCAAACAAACACACCAACCAAGTCCTTGGATAAATGACTATGCAGCTTTTTCTGTAATGCCAGTAACTGGTGGAATTAAATACAAACAGAAAGACAGAGCATCTTGGTTTTCTCACAAGGCCGAAATAGTTAAGCCACATTACTATCAAGTTTATCTGTCTGATTATGATGTAACCGTAGAAGTAGCTCCTACTGAAAGAGCTGCAAATTTCCAGTTTACATTTCCAGAAAACGATTCGTCTTTTGTAGTTCTTGATGCTTTTAACAAGGGCTCAATGGTGAAAGTAATTCCAGAAGAAAATAAGATCATTGGTTATGCTTCTAACAATCACGGTGGTGTACCTGAGAACTTCAAAAACTACTTTGTAGCAGTTTTCGATAAGCCATTCACTATGACTTACACTTGGAAAGACAGCGTACTTTCTACCAACAAAGAAAGTGAAGCAGAGCATACAGGTGCAGTAATTGGTTTTAAAACCAAAAGAGGAGAAAAAGTTACAATGAAAATAGCTTCTTCTTTTGTAAGTCCAGAGCAAGCAGAGATTAACTTAAACAGAGAAATCGGTAACGATAGTTTTGAGACTACTTTAAGCAAAGCAAAAACTGCTTGGGAAACTGAGTTAAATAAAATTAAAGTAGAAGGCAAAAATGTAAAAGACCTAGAAATATTCTACTCATGCCTTTACAGAGTATTACTTTTCCCAAGAAAGTTTTACGAGTTTGATGCTAACGAAAAAGTAATCCATTATAGCCCTTACAATGGTAAAGTTTTACCGGGTTACATGTTTACAGACAATGGTTTCTGGGATACCTTTAGAGCAGTTTTCCCATTCTTTACTTTTATGTATCCTGAGTTAAATAGCCACATTATGGAAGGCTTGGTAAACACTTACAAAGAAAGTGGATGGTTACCAGAATGGGCTTCTCCTGGTCACAGAGACTGTATGATTGGTTCAAACTCTGCTTCATTAATTGCAGATTCTTACCTTAAAAATATTCGTGGTTACGACATTGAAACTCTTTACGAAGCAATCCTAAAAAACACGAAAGGTAAAGGTCCAGTAAGCTCTGTAGGTCGTTTCGGTGCTGAATATTATAATGAATTAGGTTATGTTCCTTATGATGTAAATATCAACGAAAATGCGGCTCGTACTTTAGAGTATGCTTATGCTGACTTTGCGATAATGAGACTTGCTGAGGAATTAAAGAAACCTAAAAAAGAAATTGAATTGTTCGCTTCTCGCTCTCAGAACTACAAAAACTTGTACGATCCTGAAAGCAAACTAATGCGTGGAAAAAACAAGGATGGTAAGTTTCAAGCTCCTTTTAGCCCAACTAAATGGGGTGATGCATTTACTGAAGGTAATAGCTGGCACTACTCATGGTCTGTTTTTCATGATATAGACGGACTAGCAAACCTAATGGGTGGTAGAAAAGAATTTAGCCAGATGCTTGACAGTGTGTTTAACCTTCCTCCTGTTTTTGATGAGTCTTACTATGGATTCGTAATTCACGAAATTAGAGAGATGCAGATTATGAATATGGGACAATATGCGCATGGTAACCAACCTATCCAGCATATGATTTACCTATACAACTACAGTGGTGAACCTTGGAAAACTCAGTATTACAGCAGAAAAGTGATGAACAAACTTTACACTGCTAATCCTGATGGATACTGCGGTGACGAAGACAACGGACAAACTTCTGCATGGTTTGTATTTAGTGCTATGGGAATGTACCCTGTATGTCCGGGAACTCCTGAGTATGTAATTGGTAGCCCATTATTCGACAAGGTAGAATTAACTTTGCCAAATGGTAAAAAACTGGATATTACAGCTAATAACAACGGTACTGAAAATGTATATGTTGATGGAGTTAAAAGAGATGGAAAGAAATATGAGCAAAACTATTTTAACCATTTCGACTTGCTAAAAGGTGGTTCTATCACTTTTGATATGAGTGCTGAACCTAACAAGAGCAGAGGTACAAAACCAGAAAATGCACCTTTTTCAATGTCTAGAAATCCTTCTTCATTGAAATTGGATGCTAAAGAATAAATAGATTAGTTCCTGATAAAAACCTTTAGTGTGATGAATTCCTCATCGTTTTCCTGATTTAAAGGAAGAATGCGGAATTCATCCACTGAAGCAGGAACAATAAAAGTTTGTGAATAATACACCATAAAAGGCTGAAAAGCCCCAGTAGGACTCTCCACTTTTACTTTATTACCTTTCACTAAATTAATTACCTGAATATTGCTATCTGTTTTATGAAGAACTGGAGCAGTAAATGTATGTCTTACAAGTCTAATGAGCTTGTGATCTGTTTTACCCAATTGTTCTTCAACCCATCCATCACCTTCTGCAATTTTGCTTGACTGATTCACATGTATTTCAGTATTATAGATATCCTCATCAAAAGCGATGGTATCTAAAGCAAAACCTCTATGCATTGCCTGCTCTTGAACTGAAACTAAATTTGTGTTTTTCTGCCAAAGCTTAAAATTTAGAAAATCTGTGAAAATGCCAATCTTTAAAAGTATACTTTTAAAGCCAGTGCAATATGGCATTCCGGCAGGTACAGTAAAATGCTGATGTTCTTTTACAGGAATTTTATTAAACACCTTTGCAAATTCTGGCTTTTTCTTTTCTAGTACTCTTAATATATCTGCTTTACTCGTACCTTGTTTAAGTCCGAATAACATACTGGCACCATCTTCGGCAGCCATTACATAATAGCTTTCTTCCCCTTTACAGTCGAAACCAAAAATTGTTTTTTTCTGCTCTGTATCAGGATCTACCTGTAGCAAGACTTCATTATCACTCTCATCCACAGAATCAACAAACTTCATCCTTAGTGGTAGTTCTGCACCAAAAATATGATATACTGTTTTGCCCAGTATTTTTTTAGGATATAGGTAAATTACATTTACTACTGGCGACTCAAACAATACATTTCCAAACTTGAACAAAAGGCTATTTTCTTCTGGCACACAACTGTAATACCAGTAAAAATCTTCTTCTTGATTTTTCTGTTCTGGTTCGTCCCAAAACTGAGGGTTAAAAAATGGTGCTTGTATAAAAGGCGTTTGTGCAGCTACAGAAAGTCCCTCGCGAAGTACAGAACCTTCTACCATTTTTGGTCTTTGCCAATTATTGGTATCTAGAATATAATCCGCTTTTTTTAATACTTCTTTTTTGATGTTATTTCCAATTTGCCAGTCTATAAAAAAACCTCTGGCAAAGTGTTTCGAAAAGGCTTCCTCTTGATTGCGGAGACCAATATTTGCAATATCTTTTCTTCTAAATCTCTGCTGAATTTCATACAAAGACATATCCGCATAAATAAGAATATCTGGATCGAATATGTGCGATGCCCCTACTCCATAGATCAGAATTGTGCCTGAATCTATCTGACCAATATTATTTAGAATGGATTGTTTCTTCTTATTCTGAAAGAAGTCTTCAATACTTAGGCTGGCAACTTTACCAAAAATACCCTTTTCTGGAATGTATTTGTCTACCATTTCTTTAATCTCTTTTTCATCTTTAAAAAGATCATTGGTAAGACAAATCGCACTAGGGTTTAATCCATTTTTAAGCGCATTGAGATTAACAGATTCGTAGGTTCCAGGATAGCACTCTAAACATATAATTGTTTTCTCTTTCTTTATAGCAGAAGAAAAAACATTAATCTTTTCAACTATTTCTTCCCACCCTTCCCAACAGCACTTTTCAGTTACCTGAATGTCTATAACTGGAGAATCTGCATTCATTTCAGTATACCCGAAGCTCATATTGGATTAGCATTAAAGTAAAATTCGGTATTTATTCGATTGAATTTAACATAAAATTGATAAAAAGAAATATTAAATCTTTAATTCGATAACATTTAATTAAATAAATAAAAACAGGAAATCAAAGGCATAAAACCCTTAATTTCCTGTTTTTTCAATAAACGGTACTAATAAAATGTAAATTTAAGTAAGTATATCTTTTAAAATTGGCCAATATTCGTCTTTCACACTACCTAAATCGAATAAGGAAATGCCACTTGCACCACCTTTCATAGACATTTTATAAGCTTCGGCAAACTCTTCTTCTTTTAGCGATGGCACATATAATCCGGAGTATATCGGCTGATCGTAAATCAAGTCCTTTTTCCTTTCTTTAGTACTCTTTTTAAGCCAATTTAAATCTTCGTTGTAGAAACTATGATAAAGCATTGGTAAAAATGCATCGAGTTTCCACTTATACCATTGCTGCCTTACATTTTGCCAGTTAGGGAAAACCGCCGCAGTAATCATTTTATCTTTCTTCTTAGCTTCTGGTACCAACATATCGTTTACCAAACTACTAATACTGTTGTACCTAAACTCCCTCCAAGCTTTGTTAGCCGATGGATCTTCTAAATCTTTTAGTGGATCAATACCAGTTTCTGCTTTAAAAGCTTCCCTGCAATACGTAGAATAGCAATAGTCGTATTGAGGATATTCCCTATCTTGAACAATATCGTATTTGGGCTGTAATGCTTCTGCCAAAATTACATCTGGTAAACGCACATAATCTAAGTGAACACCATCTACAAAATCGAATGCAGCCAGTGAACGCACATTTTCTTGTACAAACTCCCTTACCTCTGGATGATTAGGACACATAAAACGGTAATAATCCACATAGGCAGGCTTATCTACAGAAGACTCTCCTAAACCGTTTACTGCATACCAATCTGGATGTTCTTTCATGATCTTATCATTTCTACAAATCATTGTCCACATCCAAGTATGCAATTCCATCCCTACTTCTTTACAAATAGGGCCAAGTTTTTCTAATAATTTTTCTTTTACAGGAAATCTATCTGTATCGAAAAATGCATTGCTCCCATTGTAAACTTCTACCAAAATAGCATCTATACCAGCATCTTTCGCTGTTGATAATTTAGCTTTCCAATCTTCTTCTGTAAAAGAAGAATTTGGTCTTACCCACATCCAGTTTTTAGTTTGCGCTGCAGGTACTCCCAATACTTTTTGTGTAATGGTCGGTGCCATTGCTAAACCTAAACCTAAGCTACCAAGGTTCTTTATAAATTTTCTTTTGTCCATCAAACTATGCTTTACTTAAAAAAAATTATTTCTGGTTTTCATTCCATACTTTACCATCTTCTCTAATTACCCATAGTTCATCTCCATTTTTTACAGAAAATCTAAACCATGAATCGCCTGCGGTTAAAGTATAGTTGTAAGCTGATGTATCGAAAGATTTTTTAGCAGCAGTTTCTAAAGCTTTTTTATCAGAAATGAATTTATTTTTCTTATCCATATTTTCTTTCTGAGTGTAATAAAGCTTTCTTAGGAACATTTTAATATTTTCTGACTCTGGTATTTCAAATACTTTTTCTGGTTTATTAGTACCAGCTTCTTCAGAAGAAAAAGCCAAATAAGCCCAAGTTTCTGGCTGGTGCATGGCAATTACACCTTGTGGCGACCACACCCAGTTATATTCAGGATAATTTTTGCCTGTTTCTGGATTGATAATTTTTTGATATTTACCATCTTTCCACTCGGTTCTCCAATGCACTCTTGAGAAATCGATTCTCCAATAATCTCCAGCAGTTGGTTTGCTTTCTTTTGGAGCAGCTTCTTTTAACACCTCCCAAGGAAAAGCCAACTCTACTGTCCAAGATTTATCTTTGTCTGTTCCATCATTTAATGTTCCATCCACAAAAACTCCCTTCTTTAATCCTTTAATATCCCAAGCATTAAGGCCGTAACCTCCATCTCTATAGGGTTTTACTAACATTAAATCCCAGAAAGTGCCTAATGCATTTATTTCGAACTCATAGTATTCGTGTGTATCTCCATCTGGATCGATAAATACTTCAAAATCATTTTCGTGGAAGATAACCATATCGCGTTTATCGTAAGTAGCCCAAACATCTGTTTCTTCTAATTGGGCTGCGATGTATAAATATTCGTCGTCCCAAAGCATTTTTACCTTAGTCTCGAAATACGGTTTTGGTTTTTTATCGCCCTCAATATCTACAAAAGCTTTACTCCATTCTACATCTTGCCAAGAGCTCTCATCTAGCTTGCCATCGATGTTTAAACTACCTTTTGTTTTGTAACACCAATACGATTCTGGATTAGAATCTTTTAGTGTTTGCGCCAACACACTTTGACTAAAGAAAAAAATGCCTAGAATAAGACCTAAATATAAAGTCTTACCAAGGCATTTTTGAATATTATCTACCACTGCTATTTTCATTAATTTTTCTTTTAAGTAATTGTAGTGGGCCATCATTTACCCCAACTAAAAATGCAGGAGATTTTTCTGTACCCAGTTTAATTAATTCTAACTGTTTAACATCGTATGGAAGGAAAACGCCACTTTCAAGTACATTTACTGCTTCAAAGTTAAAGTCTCCTTTGTTCTTTAAGAGCAAACCTATACCTGCATCGCTTCTTGGTGTTTCCACTTCTGCAACATATAAGTTACCTGCAAGTATAATATCTAACAGTCCATCTTTGTCAACATCATCGAAGATAAAGTCGTTAATCGTGGAAATTTGTGCCTCTATCGGTAATTTAATAGGAGTGAATTTTCCCTTATCGTTTTTAAAGATTGTACTGGCAAAAGTTTGGGCTTCGTAATGTAAAGCATGTTCTAGTTTGTTTTCTCCATATACTTCTTCTAGTTCTGCTGCGGCAAATAAATTATAAGAAGTAAATTTCTTTTTTATTTCAGGTATCTGCTGCGATGAACAAGAACGACCTCTCAAAGGAAAATGAGTCCCATCATTATAATAACCTAATACAATATCTTTAGAGCCATTACTATCGAAATCGTAGAAGTGGACATCAAATGGCTCTGTAGGTGTGGTTTTGTATTTATAGTTTAAGCCAAGATTACCAACAATTAAATCTTCATAGCCGTCATTATCTAAATCGGCTTTTTCTAAACTATACCACCAACCAGTTGTGTTATTGAGTCCATATGCATCGGTTTGGTTTACAAACTTTCCAGCAGTTTGTTTAAAAACTTGTAAAGACATCCACTCACCAGCTAAAATCAATTCTGTTGAGCCATCATTTTCTATATCCATCCAAACAGCATCAGTCACCATACCAATATTGATTAAACCCGGTGCTTTTGCTTCAGTTACATCCGTAAAAATACCGCCCTCATTTTCAAGTAAATAACTCGAAACCGGCTCAGGATAAGATTGAGGTTTATGTCTGCCACTTACAAATAAGTCAAGATCTCCATCTTTGTCGTAGTCATGAGCGATTACTTTACCACTGCTAATTACAAGCTTAGGCAAAGATTTAGAGTTTCTTTTGAAGTTACCTGCCCCGTCGTTTAAATACAGACGATCTTGGTATAAAGCATGGCCTTCTTCATGTTCGTTTCCTCCACTAGCCACATATAAATCCATATCTCCATCTCCATCAGCATCAAAAAACAAGGCATTTACATCTTCACAAGCCTTATCGTAAAGTGGCATAATATCTTTAGAAGAGAAAATACCTTCTGTATTTTGGATGTATACTTTTCCTGCTTGGTTAGCAGCACCACCAACATAAAAATCGTCTATTCCGTCGCCATTCACATCAGCAACAGCCAATGCAGGGCCAAACTGCGACATTTTATGAGGAAGTAAAACTTGCTTTTCAAAATCGTCGAAATCATTTTCTTGATGTACAAAGTCAATAGATGCATCAGAAGTAAGATTCTGATAGATTGCTTCTGGAGTTTCTACTTTATATTGTTTTGTTTTTTCTTCTGATTTGTCGAATTCTAAAAGCTGATTAGCCTTTACATTATGTTTTTCTGTAATTGAGCCATCAGTCCAATAAATGCGTAATATGTCAATTTTTTTAGTTTCACCGATTCCAAAATGTGCTACATTCTCACTGGTAGAATAGATACCTCTTACATTTGTGTATTCGATATATTGCTTCTCACCTTCTGTTTCGATTTCTACTTGAGTACCAAAAAGAAATTGGTTCTTGCCATCTTTTACCTTTACTCTCAAATAGTTATTTGTAGTTTTGGTTTCGGCATTATTCTGATAAATGTAAGCTCTTTCATTTACATTATTGATGATGAGGTCAAGGTCACCGTCGTTGTCTAAATCTGCATAACATGCACCATTTGAAAATGTTTTTTCATCTAAACCCCACTCATCCATTACCTTTTCGAACTCCAGATTTCCTTTGTTTTTGTATGCATAGTTTTGCAATTTAACAGATGGTAGTAAACTTAGTCCTTCATCAATATCGATTACATCTAGCTTAGTCACATTTGGGTCATTGGGATGTGCCATGATGTATTCGTTTATCTTTTTTGTTACATATTTTGGAAAAGCTTTTTCTGCATCGCTATTTCTAATATCGCGTAACAATCCATTGGTAACATAAATATCTTTCAGACCATCATTATCGAAATCTGCAATGAGGTTAGACCAACTCCAATCTGTTGAAGAAATACCTGTCATCTGGCCAATATCACTATATCGATTATTTCCATTGTTCAGTTGAAGGGTATTATACATGTATTGATAGTGGCCTCCATCTGCCACAACTTTCCAGAACTTACTTGGATCCATCCCACTCATATTGGCTTTTAATCGGAAGTTATCTTCAGCAACCATATCGACCACCATTAGGTCTGGCCAAGAGTCGTTGTTGATATCTGCCGCATCTACTCCCATACTGTAAAATGAAATATGCCCCATCGCATCTTTTACAATTTCGGTAAAAGTGCCATCAGTATTATTCATATATAGAAAATCTGGTGCGGTAAAATCATTTGCCACATAGATATCCATCCAACCATCTTTATTTAAGTCGCAGGTAACCACGCTATTAGGAAACCCTGCTCTGAGTAAGCCTGCTTCTTCTGTTACATCTGAAAATTTCTGATCTGGCCCATTATTTCTATAAAGCCTTGGACTATATTCTTCTTTCAGTAATTCCGCACCATTTAACTCGGAATAATTTCCCGGATTTGGTGGATGATTTAATAAGAAAATGTCTAAATCACCATCTTTGTCATAATCGAAAAAAGAAGCATTTCTTGAGCGTTCGTCATCATCTAAACCATACTTTTCAGCAGATTCAGTAAAAGTTAGGTCACCATTATTTATATATAATTTATTCTTTCTCAGTTCTGCGGGTTCATCATACAATTCTCTAGTAACATAAATATCCGAAAAACCATCCTGATTAACATCAGCAATTATTACTCCTGAAGACCAACCTCCATTATCTTTAATTCCTGCCTTTTTAGTGATATTCTTAAAGGATAAATTCCCTTCGTTCAAGAATAACTCATCACCTGAAAGGTTGCCCGCAAAATATATATCTTGCAAACCATCATTATTAAAATCGCCAACACCAACACCAGCACCATTATAATAGTTTGCATAAATAAGGATGCTTTTTTCTTTGTCATCCTTTACTTTATTTATAAAGTCAATTCCTGTTTTCTTCTGGCTTAGTAGTGTGAAAAGTTTTTGGGCGTCTGCATAAGACCAAAACACTAAAAGTAAGATGATGATAGTAAAACTCTTCTTCATATTTTGCAGTTTTAGGTTGACTTTTTGCCTGTTATTGCCATTTTCCGGCATAAACATGCATTTTGTTACTAGTTTAGTTAAAATTATTGAGAATAAAAACAGATATTACCTGATCAAAACACAATTTACATAATTGGTAATTTCTTATTTTAGATTTGATTTTCACTACTTGAGCATATTCTTAGCCTGAATCAGTTCTTTTACAGGTCTGTTACAAATTTTCTTTCTACACACATAAATATTCGTTTCTCCTTCTATCAATTTGTACTGCATAAATGGTAAAACACCCTCATTTTTACCTCCAAAAAAGACTATATTCGGATGAAATTCCTTGTCTAATTTTTCTGTAAGAATTTTGTAGTTTTCTCCTACAATTGCTACTTCAAAAGGCTCTTCTGCTATCCACAAAGCAGATGATGCCCAACTTGCATAATGTATTCCGTTTTCAAGCATATCTTCCATTACATGGCTCATCATGCTTTCGGCTTGCTCTTGGTATTTTTCTTCGTCAAAATACCAACCTAAAAGTTGTAAATTTTTACACATAATGGCATTTGATGCAGGTAAAATATTATCTCTTAGCTCCATTTGTCTGGAAACCAATTCTTTACCATCATTTGGCGTGTAATAATACAAGTCAGATTTATCATCTTTAAAATGCTTTTCTGTATAACTTTCCAGCTCTTTTGAATAGTTGAGATAAACCTCATTAAAAGTTGCCTGATACAATGTTATAGATGCATTGATGAGGTAAGAATAATCATCTAGAAATGCAGAAATTACTTTACCTTCCTTATAATTTCTGATTAGTTTTTTATCTTTTTCAAAGTGTTGCATTAAGAAAGCAGTGTTACTTTCAGCGGCTTTTAGATAGGCAGTGTTTCCAAAAGTTCTGTATGCATTTGCCAAGGCTTCGATCATTAAAGCATTCCATGAGGTAAGTTGCTTGTCGTCTATTTCTGGATATGCTCTGCTTGCTCTACTCTTTAGTAAAAGTTGTTTTTCCTTATTGAACCTTTGAATTTTTTGATCAATGTACTGCTCACTTGCAATGCGAAGTATATTTTGTCCTTTTTCCCAGTTACCTTCTTTAGTTATTTGAAAATACGCTAAAAATTCTGGTGTTGGCTCCCCTAGTACTTCTACCAATTCCTTGTAAGTCCATGTGTAAAATTTCCCCTCATCTCCTTCACTATCGGCACTCAGAGAGCTATAAAACAAACCGGTTTCACTATCTCTCATCTCACTTAACAGAAAAGCTAGGGTCTCATTCACTACATTTTTATAGAGCGCTTTTCCTGTGAGTTTATAAGCATTGGTATACAATTTTACCAGTAGTGCATTATCATAAAGCATTTTTTCGAAGTGTGGAACTTCCCAAGCTTCATCTACAGCATATCTGGCAAAACCACCACCAAGATGATCGTACAAACCGCCTAAAGCAATGTTATCTAATGAGTATGTCACAAATTCTAATACAGCAGCATCATTCGTTGCATGGTAATACTCTAGCAAATAGCTTAAAGTAACAGGCATTGGAAATTTAGGTGAACCACTCAAGCCTCCATTTTGAAAATCGAATTGAGACTGCATGTTTTCAAACATGGAATTTAACATCTCCATGTTAACATTTTTCTCAGTAGGGTCTTCCTGAATGTAAGCTAATTCTTTTACACCTTGTGTAATCATGGCAGCCTGCTCTTCTAACTTGGCTCTTTCTGTTGAAAACCCTTTAGAAAAAATATCGAGGGTTTTCATCCATTTATCTTTGGGTAGATAACTTACTACATAAATTGGTTTACCATCTGGCAATGCTATTACATTGAGTGGCCAACCTGCATTACCTGTAATTAGTCTACTAGCATCTACATAAATTTGATCAATATCTGGTCGCTCTTCCCGATCTACTTTGATAGACACAAAATACTCATTCATAAAATTAGCAACAGTAGTATCTTCAAAAGTCTCCTCTTCCATTACATGGCACCAATGGCATGCAGCATAACCGATACTTATAATCAATAACTTGTCTTCTTTTTGGGCTTTGTCTAATGCTTTTTCACTCCAAGGATACCAATCTACAGGGTTGTTGGCATGTTGCAATAGATATGGACTACTTTCATAAATCAACTCATTTTCATGCTGAGCAAATACCATTTGTGATATTGCCAGTTGGCATATAAAAAGTAAGAGATAGTAATTATGCTTCATAAGCATATTTTAAATGTGAATGAAAGCGCTATATAATTTATGTATCAGATTTCCTTTTCAGATTCCCCGATGTGGTATTTGTATTTTTTCCACACTTCGTGAGCTACATTTCTTCCCAACACCAGACCTTCAATATTATCTGCCTGAATATGATAGCCTCCCATTACTCTTGAAATACCTGCCATTTCTCCTGTTTCAGTAAATGTAGGAAATTTCAAAGTTACCGTGTCACCCACATGATCTGGCTCTGTAAGTATACCTGCTACTAATTGAACTTCAAAACCGAACTCATCACTACCAGTAAACAACTTTAGTGCTTCTGCACATGCTCCACTTATGCTACTATGCCCAGAAACGTATCCTGGAAATGGAGGGCATAAAAATACATCTGGTGAATACGGTCTCCATTGTTCTCCTTTTAAAGTAACCATCCCTTTTTCTGGACCTGCCCAACCAGTTATATCCTTACTGGCAAATTGGTCGTGTACTAAAGCATATGGTCTTGCAAAATCATAATACATTTTAGAATCCCAACAAGCAATAAATGCATCCATCGCTGTTGTCTGATTATAAAAGTACATTTTTACATCTTCATCCAAAGTGTGCTGATCTCTCTCAGAAACTACCTGAGATAAAATTAACCAGTGACCTGCTTGCTGCACAGACTTTGGCCCATCACGCATAAACTCCACTAAAGCTTTGTCTTCATCTGTAAGATTAGCCTGTAGATCGACTACTTCTTGAACTTCTTTTTTTAATTGTTCTGAACCGATAGCTGGAGGAGCTGCCGGCCTAAATTGATCAGAACTTTCTAAACCAAAGGTTTCAACATTTTGCCAGTAAGGAGTAAGACATGGAGGAGCAAAAAATCCACCTTTGCCATCAGCAAAATATTTCGGCTGCCATCTTTTAATGTCTACATTTTTCTCTGGTGTATTTACCGGTTTATAATTGGTGTAATCTGAATAAGGTGTTCCATCTGAACCAGGTACATCACCATATTGATTAGACCCATCATTTTTCCTTTTTTCGATTACATTTTTTGCAGCAAGGTTACCAATACCTACTGGTGAAGTAGGATCTAGTGAATTATCTTTCGGGTCTAAACCCAAATCGACCATAAAATCTGTAAAAAATGTTGAGTCTGAGTAGAAATATTCATTCAATGCTCTATAAGCAGCGTAGCTAATCGCAATCTCTTTGTTTTCCAGTGTATGTTCTGTTACAGGCCTTTTTTCTATGTCGGCAGAATAAACTGGAATTGCTTTTTCATCGTAATGTGCCCAAGCATCAAAAATGGATATAAACACCATACCAAGCATTCTTGAAGATATAGTTGGTCTGGGCTTAAACTTTTCAGTATCTCTAGCAGTAGCTTCAAGCACTACTTTTCCCCATTTATATGCAAGATTGTTTACGCCAGTTTTTGTTGAATCATTTACATTTATAGCGTCAATCTTTTTTCCATCATTAGTATTGTGACTATTACATGCATTAAAGAGAGCCACCAATAAAAGTATAGTAAGTATTCTTTTATTCATAGATATATGTTTAATGAGTTAGTAAAACTGCTGGACTACTAGGATACTGTGTGAAATATCACATTAGTGTGAACTAAAAGTAAAAATATTTCTGGAATAAAAAGAAAAAGCCGCAAAAAATTGCAGCTTTTTTGCCATTTTGACGACAAAAGGTACTTATATCTTTGCAACTTTTACTTGTACAGACTTACTAATTGGGGTATAACTTTTATCTGCAAAGTGGTTATGAGGTACTAAAATATTGGTTTCTGGGAAATAGGCAGCTAAGTTTCCCTGAGGAATATTATAAGGTATCACCAAAAAGTTTTCCGCTTTTCTTTCAATCCCTTCGTAGTAGCTCATCAGGTTTATGTGATCCATTTTTGCTAGACCTGCTTTTTGCATATCTCTTTCATTCATAAAAACCACTCTGCGCTCATTGTGAATCCCTCTGTATCTATCATTTAGACCATATATAGTAGTGTTAAATTGATCATGAGAGCGAATCGTCATCAACAAAAACTCATCATTACTTAATTTGTGTTGAGGTAACTTACATACAGAAAACTGTGCTTTGCCATCAGGCAATTTTGAGAAGTCTGCCACTCGTGCATTGTTAGGAAGATAAAATCCTGTAGAAGCAGATCGATTCGAATAATTATTAAAACCATTTAATACTTGCTCCATTTTAGTACGGAGTAATTCGTAATCTGTTCCGAGTCTTTTCCATTCCACTTGATGATTAGTACCAAAATAGGCATTTGCTATGCCTGCAACTATTTCTGGTTCACTTTTTAGGTTTCCTGATGCTGGTTTTAAAACGCCCTTTGTCCGATGCACTTTGCCCATACTATTCTCTACTGTGAGGTATCTTTGGTTAGCACCTTGCATGTCTTTTTCAGATCGACCTAAGGTAGGTAAAATGAGTGCAGTCTTGCCTGTTACCAAATGTGTACGATTGAGTTTTGTACTGATAGAAACTGTGAGTTCACAATTCGTAAGTGCTTCGGCAGTATATAATGTATCAGAAGCAGCAGATAAGAAGTTACCACCTAGTGCCAAGAACACTTTGGTTTTTCCTTCGTGCATGGCTTCAATCGCCCTTACTACATCTACACCTGCTTTAGTTGGTGGAGCAAAACCAAATGTATTTTCAATGGCTGAGTTTAATTTAGGAGACACATAGTGCATAATTCCCACTGTTCTATCTCCCTGCACATTGCTATGCCCTCTTACCGGGCAAGTTCCTGCTCCTGGTTTACCAATGCTTCCTTTTAGCAAAAGTAGGTTTACACATTCTTTGATGTTTTCAACTCCATTTTTATGTTGGGTTAAACCCATTGCCCAGCAAATAATAATCTTCTTCTTTTGAGTCAATAATTCAACGGCTTCATCTATGAGTTGAGCACTAACTCCACATTGATTTAAAAGATCAGCTTCATTGTAATTTTCTAAATCTGCCAGCAAAGCATCATAGCCACTGGTTTTTTCTTTGATAAATTCCTGATCGAAAACACCACCTTGCTCCTTCTCAAGTTTAGCCAGTTTTTTTATAATCAGCTTTAGAAGTGGTACATCTTGATTGACTTTAACCTGTAAAAAAATATCTGTCAATGAAGTACCACCGCCAGCAATGCCTTCTACCTGTTGTGGATTTTTAAATCTGATTAAACCAGCTTCTTCCAATGGATTTACGGCAATTATCTTCCCTCCTTGCTTCTTACATTTTTGCAAAGCCGAAAGCATTCTTGGGTGGTTTGTCCCGGGATTCTGTCCAATCACCATTACTACTTCCGCTTTCTCAAAGTCTTCGATGGTGACAGAACCTTTACCAATTCCTAAAGTTTCTGACAAAGCTACTCCGCTTGACTCATGGCACATGTTAGAACAGTCGGGCATATTGTTGGTGCCCAATGCCCTGGAAAACAAACCATATAAAAAAGCAGCTTCATTACTCGACCTGCCTGAAGTGTAAAAAATGGCTTCGTCTGGGGAATCTAATTCTTTGAGATGTTTTGCAGTTAATTGAAAAGCTTCTTCCCAAGTGATGGGTTCGTAATGGCTACTGTCTGGCTTTAATAAAAATGGTTCTGTAATTCTACCACTTTTACCAATCTCAAAGTCAGTCCATTCAGAAAGTTCTTCAACACTGTGTTTGCTAAAAAAATCTGCATCAACCCTTTTGCTTGTCGCTTCTTCGGCTAATGCTTTGGCTCCATTCTCACAATATTCACCCAAATTAGATCGGTGGTCTGGGTCAGGCCAAGCACAACCTGGACAATCAAACCCTTCTTTTTGGTTCATGTGAGAAAGTGTAGAGAGTGATTTAACCACTCCCATTTCTTTAAATGTATGCGATAATGCAGCCTTAACTCCGGGAATACCAGCAGCATAATCGGCTGGTTCTTTTAGTGTGATTCCTGTGTGTTTAATTGGTCCGGTTGCTGAAACCTTTCTTAATTTATTTTTTTCCATAAATATTATAGTTCCAGAAATTAAGGCTGCGAATTAGCCTATATTTCTACTTTAATAACACTGCAAATTTTATCTGGCGCAGCAGCAGGTAAATCAATTGAAGTATCGCTTATACTCAATTCTGAACTGTCTGCCATAAGTGTTGCTTTTGTAGCAGTACCACCAATGTTGCTTATATCCAGTTTGCCATTTGCAGGCCAGTTAAAAACATGTAAGTAAAGTGTATTTCCTTTTTTAGTTATTCTGCCCCAGTCAGGTGCTTCTACTGGGCTGGCTGTAGTACCATAAATAGATTCTCCATTTACTTTCATCCATTCTCCCATGGCTTGCAATCTCTCCACACTTGGTGTTGGAATTTCACCTTCGGCAGTAGGGCCTACATTTAATAGAAAGTTACCACCCTTAGAAGCAATGTCTACCAGATTTCTAATAAGTGTTTCATCAGATTTCCAGTTATCATCAAAAGATTTATAACCCCAAGTATCGTTCATGGTCATACAAGATTCCCAATCTAACCCAGGCATACCTGTTTCTGGTATTTCCTGTTCTGGTGTTCCAAAATCACCCGCAAAATCGCCTTCTTTATCCATCCCATTCATTCCTTGTCTACCTTTATCAACTCTATTATTAATAATAACATCAGGCTTTATTTCTCTGATGTATTGATATACATCTTTGCCCATTTCGCTAGTATACTCTGGTACCCACTCCCCATCAAACCACATTACACCAATATCGCCATAGTTTGTCAACAACTCTTTGATTTGCGGTTTCATGTAGTTCTCTAAGTATCTTGGAAAGTTTTCGCTTAGCACAGAATCTTCTCTACCAGTATTGTAGTTTGGTTCGAAGATAGACTGCGCATCTGGATGGTGCCAATCCATAATAGAATGATAAAAACACAGTTTTATACCTTCTTTCTCGCAAGCATCAGCCAAAGCTTTTAAAATGTCTTTTTTATAAGGAGAAGCATCCATTACATCCCACTCGCTTACTTTAGAATCCCAAAGCGCAAAACCATCATGATGTTTAGATGTAATTACAATGTATTTCATGCCTGCATTCTTGGCAATTGAAACCCACTGTTCTGCATTAAACTTTACAGGATTAAACTCTCCAGCAAACTTTTCATATTCTGCAATCGGAATGTGGAGGTGATCCATAATCCATTCTCCAATATTGTCGCTTTTGGTTCCATTCCATTCTCCCGCAGGTACAGCATACAATCCCCAATGAATAAACATACCAAAGCGTGCATCTTGCCACCATTCCATTCTGGCAGCTTTGGCTGTTTCACTTTCTTCGAGGTAGTTTACTGTTTCCATTTTTGGTTGTTCATCTTCTTTAATCTCTTCTTTTTTAGAAGAACAGGCTGTTCCAAATAAGCTTACTATTAAAGAAAGAAGGATAAGGTAATTTTTGTTTTTCATTTCTATAAAGTTTAAAAACTGATGTTTCTATAAATATTGATTGCTACAATTTAATTAGTTATTAGCATTTATCCATTTTAAGGGATATCCAATCCGGATAAATCAATTGTGAAATAATACATATTCTTAGAATACTTCTATAACAATAAATACACTTACAGATATACTTTTAGGTATACCTATAGTTACACCTTTTTGTATTCAATGATTATTCTTTTAAAAAGGCATCTTTAACTATATTCACCCATAAAAAAAGAATATGAAGTACACAGGTTTAGCAGGAAAGGCAGCAATTGTAACGGGAGCAACTAGCGGAATCGGTAAAGGCATTAGTCTAACATTACAATCGGAGAAAGTAAACCTAGTTCTATCTGGAAGAGATGCCAATAAGATAAAAGATGTAATTGGCCGCAATGAAGCCACCACCAAAATGTTAGCCGGAGACATTAAAACAGTTGACTACAACAAAGCTCTTGTAGATTTAGCTATTAAAGAGTTTGGCCAACTTAATTATCTGGTACTTTCTGCCGGGCAACTTGGTATTGGTGCTTTAGACAAATTGAGCATTGAAGATTGGAACAACACAATCGCCACTAATTTAAATGCCGTATTTTATTTACTGAAGTATGCGATACCTGTAATTAAAAATAGTGGAGGTGGAAGTATTGTAATTATTGGGTCGGTGGCTGCTCATCATGCCTTTCCAAATCACCCAGCTTATTGCGCTTCAAAAGGGGCATTGGAGGCTTTAGTAAGACAAGTTGCCGCTGATTATGGCCCTGATATAAGAATTAACTTGGTAAACCCTGCACAAGTGCAAACACCATTATTAGAAGCATCTGTTGAGGCATTTCCGAACCCTGATGAGATTTTGGCTGAGACTGCAAACAAGCTCCCGATGAAGCGAATTGGTACACCTCAGGATATTGCCAACACTACACTTTTTTTACTGAGTGACGATGCTTCTTGGACAACAGGAAGCTCCTTCAATATAGATGGTGGTTTTTTGGCCACTTAAAACAAAAACTCCCTGAGTAGGATCAGGGAGTTTAATCAAAACACTGTGTAAAATATGAATAGAAATCAATAACCAGGATTCTGATCGGCCTGACTAATATTTTCATTGGCATCTATCTCATGACTTGGGATAGGTAACAATTCATGTTTGCTCGCAGAGTAATTAGGTACCACTTCTGGAAGTAACCCCCATCTCTTTAAATCTCTATATCTTATTTGCTCTCCGCAAAGCTCAACAGCTCTTTCGTGAACAATAGCATCCATAAAGCCATCTAATGTTGAAACTGGATAACCAGCAGCATCCATATCGGCAGAACCATATAAAGGCATATCTACATTCGGTCTAGATCTTATCATGTTCATGAGTATTACGCCACCTGTTACATCTCCAGTTTGAGCTTTAGCTTCGGCAGCCATTAACAACACATCAGCATAGCGAATAATTCTAAAGTTCACACCCGAATTGGTATCTTCTCTTTCTTGTTTGTAGTAGCGTTGGTATTTTCTCCAGCTTCCCAATTCATCAGGAATAGTTACATTCCCTTCAATCACAAATTCATCGTTAGGCCCGTAAGTATCACCCGGAAAATAAAAAGACATATCATATCTTGGGTCACCTTCTTCGAATTCTGCTAAAAGCTCATCAGAAGGAATTACATTTCTCCATGCACTAAACCCATATTCTTGTCCTCTGAAAGTAACTTCTGAAACGCCACTACCATCTCCACCCCAAGCGCCACCTCCACCAAAAGTAGAATTGTACTGCACCTCAAAAATTGACTCTGAATTGTGTTCACCTTCTTCAGTAAAATTATCGTAAAAATCGTCTTGTAATGAATGCTCGCCAGAATCAATTACTTTTTGTAACTCAGTAAGTGCTTCAGCATATTCTTCTCTAAATAATCTTATTTTACCTTTTAATGCCTGAGCTGCTGTTTTTGTAGCCCTGCCTAAATCTGCCGATGCGTAAGTAGATTTTTGAGGAAGGTTTGTTTCTGCATAATCTAAATCGTCAAATATAAGATCGTATATTTCTGATGCAGCAGTTCTTGGATTACCTACAGGCTCAGTAGCAACTTCTGTATACATTGGAACATCTCCAAATCTGGAAACCAATTCGAAATAATAAAATGCACGCATAAATTTAGCTTCACCTACATATCTCTTTCTTAGAGTTTCTGAAATTGCTTCTTCTGGAACAGTGTTCTCATTTTGGATAACCAGATTTGCTCTTGAAATTCCTTGATAATTTACATTCCAGAATGCTTGAAAACCAGGGTTTGAACCATCAAAAGAATAATCGATGTACTGTCTTAAATCTGCACCAAGACTACCCATACCAAAACACTCTTGAGCCATTAGGTCATTCATAAAGAAATAATACCTGTTGTAGAAACCCGGAGTTTGCAAACTTGTATAAGCAGCATTGGTTGCTGCTTCCATTTGAGCTGCCGACTCAAAGAAGGTGGAGGTAGACAATTGGTTAGGATTACTTTTATCCAGTGCGTCTTCGTCGCAAGCTCCAAATAGAAGCAATACTACCGACAATGTTAAAAATATCTTTCTTTTCATATTTATATGGAATTACTATTTATATCAAATTTTAAATGATGAATTAAACTGACTTAGAAACTGATTTGTACACCACCAAGGAAAGTTCTAGGCTGCGGATAGTTACCTCTGTCTACGCCTAACTGCAATGTTGTATTTTCTCCTCTAAATCCGCCAATTTCAGGATCATAACCAGAATAATTGGTGATGGTAAATAAGTTTTGAGAGCTTACATACACTCTTACATTAGAGATAAATCCGCTACCAATATTTTCAAGTAAACTGCTTGGAAGTGTATAACCTAATGCTATGTTTCTCATTCTAAGAAAAGAACCATCTTCAACATATCTGTTAGATGCTCTGGCATTTCTGTTAGGGTCACCAGTAACTCCTCTTGGAATTGTATTAGATGTACCAGCTCCTGTCCATCTGTTTAACACAGAAGTACCTGCGTTAAATACTCTTGTCATTCCTTCTAAATCGTAGATGTTGGTATTGTAGATATCATTACCAGAAACTCCCTGAATAAACAAGGTAAAATCAAAACCTTTATAATTTGCAGTGGCATTTAAACCATAAGTAAAATCTGGGAATGGATTACCCAAATTAACTTTATCGTTTGCATCAATTACTCCATCAGGAGCAGTAAGGTTTCCATTTTCGTCTGGAGCACCAGCTAAATCTTTAAAGCGAATATCTCCTGGTGCTGCATTATCTTGTGTTGCATGTGCAGCTACTTCATCATCAGATTGAAATATGCCATCGGTTTGCCATCCAAAAAAGTAAGCGATTGGTTGGCCCTCTATTGTTTGCGTAATATTATCTCCTTCAAAATTAAATGAATTAATAGGGTTACCACCACCTAAAGAAACTACTTCGTTTTTAACATGAGAAAGGTTAGCATCTACAGACCATTGGAATTCTCCTTCTGCATCTCTATAGCCTAGCGTTACTTCGAAACCTTTGTTAGAAACTGTACCCGCATTTACATATGGAGAACCAGAAAGGCCTAGTGAAGCAGCCAAAGGAACTTGCACTAATACATCTTGAGTTTCATTATCAAAATATTCTAGTGCCATAGATACTTTCCCGTCTAACACAGACATATCTAGACCTATGTTTAGCATTTCTGTAGTTTCCCATTTTAGAGCAGGGTTTGCTAATTCTGTAACTGTAGAAGCAGAAGCTAACACACCATCTTGGAAGCTATAAGCATAATTGCTATTAATAGTTGCTTGATAGCCATAGTTACCAATGTTTTGGTTACCTGCCTGCCCCCAACTACCTCTCAATTTTAAGTCTGTGATAAAGTCTACACTTTGCAAGAAAGGCTCTTGGCTAATTCTCCAACCTACAGAAACTGAAGGGAAAGTACCCCATTTATTTTCGGGGCCGAATCTAGCAGATCCATCGCGTCTTACTGAAGCAGAAAGCAGGTATTTACCATCGTAGTCGTAGTTAACTCTACCCAAATAAGAAATTAATGCCCATTCAGATCTACCACTTGTTGCAGAAAGTGCTTCTGTTGTAAGCTGTTCAATTACGTTAGAAATACTGTTTTGGCTAGACGTATTTGTATTAGTACTTACTGATGTTTGCTTCTCAATAACCCCCAATACATTTAAATTATGTTTGTCTGCAAAAGTTCTATCATAAGTTAAGCTGTTGGTAATTAATGGAGAGATGTAGTTTCTTCTATTTTGAGTAATAGCTGCAAAATCTACATTGTGAAAATCACCATTATCGTAAGCAGGTCTAAAAGTATAGTAGTCTGCGTAGGTCATATCAATACCCAATAACAACTTATACTTTAAGCCCTCAATAATTTCTAATTCACCGTAAACAGTACCTAATATTTTAGTCGCATCAGTATGTTGATCATTAAGCATTGCAACACTTACAGGGTTTTCTGCATCATTATCATCCACCTGATCTGGCCCTTTAAAACCTCCTAAATTAGATTGCTCTAAACCCGTAATCGCAACATAGTCGCTGTAATACACTGGCAAATAAGGCGCTGATTTTATAGTATGTTCAATCTGCGACCTACCACCATTATAAGGTTCACTTTGAGTTTCTGAATAAGCAATAGAAAGTGTTTGACCTACCTTAAACTTCTTGCCAACATTAAATTCGCTGTTTGCTCTTATAGAATATCTCTCGAAGCCAGTGTTTAGCATTGTACCTTCTTGATCGAAATAACCACCTGAGATATTATACATCGAATTCTCACCACCACCAGAAACATTGGCATTGTAACTTTGAATTACACCAGTCTGAAAAATTTGATCTTGCCAATCTGTATTGTTGTTGAGCAAGCTAGACCACTGAGTATCTGTAAATCTTGAAGGAACTGATAAGCCTGCATTTGTTTGTATTTCAGAAGCATAGTCTATGTATTGTTCTGTGTTAAGCAAGTCTAGTGTTTTCCACACTTTTTGTACACCAGCATAAGAGTCTATAGAAACTCTTGTTTTACCTCTGGTACCTTTTTTAGTAGTAATTAAAATTACACCATTTGCCGCTCTTGAACCATAAATAGCTGCTGCAGAAGCATCTTTTAATACTTCCATAGATTCAATATCATTCGGATTAATTTGGTTTAGATCACCAGATGGCATACCATCAATTACATAAAGTGGTGAGTTATCGTTTGGTGTACCTACCCCTCTGATACGCACTGTTGCACCTTGCCCAGGAGCACCATTGTTTACTACTGTAACACCTGCTGCCCTACCCTGCAATGCTTGGTCTGGACTAATTACCGGAACAGATGTTATTTCTTCTGATTTTACGGATGAAATCGCCCCAATTACTTTTGCTCTTTCCTGAGTACCATAACCAACAACCATTACTTCTTCTAGTTGCTGTACATCTTCATCTAAGGAGATATCGAAATTAGTTTGATTACCAATCGAAAGTTCTTTGGACACATAACCAATATAAGAAATCACCAACATTTCAGCATTTGGAGGTAGTATTAAATCAAAGTTTCCATTAACATCTGTAGATGTGCCTGTTGTAGTACCTTTTACAAGTATGCTTGCCCCGGGGATTCCCAATCCGTCTGAAGCGGCCACAATTTTACCTGTAATCCTCTTATCCTGCGCGATAGCCATGCTAATTGCTGAAAAAAATAAAAGTATTGCTGCAGCGATACTTTTAGAGTAACAATCATTCATAATCATATTTAAGTTAAAATAAGGTAAATAGAGTATGATAAAGATTGCTTATTTTATTAATAACACTATCCTGTACTTTCATGACGGCATCATGTATAACAAAATACATCCATGTATCACTAAATATTATGACTCTTACAAGTGTTGCCGTTTCTAATACTCACCTTGTTGTGTGATTACATTATTTTAACTAATTTTAATCGCACAATAAACAGCTATAGTTTTCAATCATATTCATCTTTTAATTTTCTAAATCTCATAATTATTTATAATATAATCGGCAACAATATGTTGTGTGATGTATTTGGTCAATTTTATTCATACATCCCTGTGCAGGATGAATATTGTATATCTACATGATAAAACCGGAGCTACCAGAGAATGAAAGTGAGAGGTTAAAGGCATTAGAAGCATATCAGATACTCGATACAGAGCCAGAGCTAGAGTTTGAAGATATTACATCTATAGCTTCTCAAATATGCGGAACACCTATATCTCTTATTACTCTTTTAGATTCAAATAGACAGTGGTTTAAATCTAAAAGAGGTATTGATATTTCAGAAACACCCAGAGATATAGCATTTTGTGCATATTCTGTTTTAGAACCTAATAAATTATTAATAGTAAATGATGCGACAAACGATGAGCGATTTAAAGAAAACCCTTTGGTAAAGGGAGACCCACATGTGATATTTTATGCCGGTGCACCTCTGGTAACACCTACAGGTTACCCACTGGGTACATTATGTGTGATTGACAATAAACCCAACTCTATTAATGAAGAGCAGAAAAAAGCATTAACCTCACTTGCTAGACAAGTTGTAATTCAGCTTGAGTTAAAACGGGTAATAAAACAACAGATCGATGCTCAGCAAATGCTAAAGAAAGCCAATGAAGAGCTAAACAAATTTGCTTATATAGCTTCTCACGATATTAAAAATCCATTGCAGAGCATGATCGCTCTAAGTGATATTATTTTTGATGACCATGCACACCAACTAGATGATGAAGGCAAGCGCTTATTTAGCTTATTACAACAATCTGCAAACAATCTATCATTATTAGTAGATGAAATTTTGGAGTACTCAAAACTTCCAGATATTATCAATCTTAACAAAGAACACATTAATACAGAAGTACTGGTTAAGCAGTTATTCAATTTATTAAAAAAAACTGAAGATGTTCAACTTAATATAAAATCTCCGCTTCCGGTAATACACTCTAATAGAATGGCTCTTACTCAGGTTTTCCAAAACCTGATGAGCAATGCAATTAAATACAATAATTCTAAAAATCCTGAGATAAAAATTAAATGTACGGTAAATAAAGACTTTTACATATTTGCTGTAAAAGACAATGGAACAGGCATTCCCAAAAAACATCAAGCCAACATCTTTGAAATGTTCCAGACACTGGGTAAGAAAGATCGTTTTGGGAAAAAAGGCACAGGTATAGGACTTGCCACGGTAAAAAAACTAGTAGAAAGTATGGGTGGAGAGATTAAATTGGAGTCTAAACAAAATAAGGGAAGTACATTTATTTTTAGCATTAAAAAGTAATCTATAAGCCAATTTAAGCTTCAGGTATTTTTGCGCATATTTGCTTTTTTAGAACTAAAGCAATCAACTTTATGCAAAAACTTAAAGTCAATTATTTACAATTACTACTCATCATTTTTATTACTTCCAGCTTTCTACAAACAAACGCTGATGAAAGGAGATAAATTACCGGCAAACGAAAAACAAGAAATTGTAAGTAAGCTCAACAAATACACTGGTCTTTCAGAAAAATATATTAAACAAACTTTGCTAAGAGTAGAAATTGGCAGATTTACCAAAGAGTTTCTTCGCAGTGATATGAAAACTGTAGGCAGATTAGATGGTAGATTTACTGGTACTGATCTGGATGCAGCAGGTGAAAGATTGAGTATGACCCAAGCTATAATAAAACAATATATGGCCCTTATACCAGAGCGATTAATGATTATGTGCGTGCTGACTTAGATTATGAAAATGATCTTCCCTACGAAATTTTAACTGGTAGAGTGAGACCTTGGAATTGGGGAGTTGAAAATGAATATGTAGATGTTGCCAATACACTAAGAGCTTCGATGAATAAAAACCCACACTTAAAAGTATTGGTTTGCAATGGATTTTATGACTTAGCCACTCCATACTTTGCTACAGCCTACACTTTTAATCATCTATTCTTAAATGAAAAATTGCAGAAAAACATCTCAATGACTTACTATGAAGCTGGCCATATGATGTATATTCACATGCCATCTCTACAACAATTAAAAAGGGATGTAGCTAATTTTTATCAAAGCTCTAAATAAAATTGAACTGCAACATTAATGATTATGAATTTTAAAAACGTTAGTTTAAGCATAACCTTTCTATTTGCTGTTGTTTTTACTTCTTGCAATAAAGGAGAAGAGAAACCACAAACTAGTAAGATCACTGCCGACGAAATATCTTACTACCTCAAAACTCTGGCATCAGACGATTTTGAAGGTAGAAAACCATTTACAGAGGGCGAAACTAAAACCCTAAACTTTCTGGAAAGTGAGTTTAAGAAAATGGGCTTAGAGCCAGGAAATAGAGACAGCTATTTTCAGGAAGTACCAATGGTAGAAACTACCGGTATACCCGCTGAAACTATGGAAGTAAAAGGGGCAGAATCTTTTACTTTTAAGGTGAAGGATGATTTTATCGTGTATACAGAAAGAGAGACTGAAAAGGCATCATTAAACAAGTCTGAACTTGTTTTTTGTGGATATGGAATAGTTGCACCAGAATACAATTGGAACGATTACGAAGGTATTGATATGAAGGGTAAAACAGCAGTTGTATTGGTAAACGACCCCGGTTTCGGTAGTGAAGACAGCACCTTCTTTAAAGGAAATATTATGACCTACTATGGCAGATGGACATACAAATACGAAGAAGCTGCCAGACAGGGTGCAGAAGGGATCATCATCGTTCATGAAACTCGCTCAGCAGGTTATCCGTGGAGTGTGGTTGCCAACTCATGGTCTGGAGCAAAGCTTAATCTGGTTAGCGAAGATAAAGGAGCTTCGAAATGTGCCATTCAAGGTTGGATAACTCTTAAAACTGCTGCGCAACTTTTTAAAGCAGCAGGTATTGATAATTACACTGGTAAAGCAGCCACACCGGGTTTTAAACCAGAATCTATGGGTATGTCGGTTTCTGTTTCGTTGGAAAATAAACTTCAATATGATGAATCTAAAAATGTTTTAGCCAAAATAACTGGTAGCAATAAAGCCGATGAAGTAATTCTTTACAGTGCACATTGGGATCACTTAGGAATTGGTTTAGCTATTGACAATGATTCAATATATAATGGTGCACTTGATAATGCGAGCGGTGTAGCTTGTATGATGGCAATCGCTCAAAACATTAAAAAATCTGGAATAAAACCAGAGAGAACAATCTTGTTTAATATTGTTACTGCCGAAGAACAAGGCTTATTAGGTTCAGCTTATTATGTTTCCCATCCTGTATATCCAATAGAAAAAACTGTGGCAAACCTTAATATGGATATGATGGCTGCATTTGGAGAAATGAAGGATTTAACGGTGATAGGTTATGGACAATCTGAGCTAGAAGATTATGCAGAAGAAATTGCTAAAACACAAGGTAGATATATAATGCCAAATCAGCATCCGGGAGCAGGATTGTTCTTTAGATCAGATCATTTCAACTTTGCCAAAGTAGGTATTCCTGCATTTTTTGCAAGTGGTGCTTACGAGCATAAAGAAAAAGGGAAGGAATATGCAAAAGAGCAAATGAATAACTTTACATCTAACGATTATCATAGACCGTCAGACGAATACAGACCTGAAACACAGGATTTAGGTGGTATGGTACAAGATGCAGAATTATATATGGATTTAGGATTAAAGTTGGCTAATGAACCAATTTACCCAAAATGGAAAGACGGTTCTGAATTTAAACAGATGAGGCCGTAATGAAAACAAGAGAAAGAAAGGCTCAAAGAGCCTTTTTTCTCACCCTAGCACATTTAAATTAGCGCTATCTCTGATCATTGACACTATTACCATCAGAAATAATCTTGAGTTTGAATGTCAATCATTCTAAAACATATCAAACCTTTATTAGTCATTATCACCTTTATGGTGCCTAGACCTTTTTTTAATTCTATAATTCATCGTAATTTCTTCTGTTCCGTCTTCTGTAGTAAGCGTTGCTGTATTATCACACTCTCCATCTCCAAAATCTAGTGTACTAGTTTCACCATCTACTACAGTTTCAATAATACCGCTTATTATCCACGGACAATCATTTGATTTTACCAGAGCCTCAGTAATCGTTTTCGTATACGATACATCTTCTGCTGATACACCACTTGCAGAACCTGTAATTTCAAACACATCATCACTTCTATCGTCTGTGTCTGTACCAGAAGTTTGTGTATATGTTCTGGTAGATTCTCTTGTAATTACATCTCCGTCTTCAGTAGTTATTTTACCACCTTTTAAAGTACAGGTGTACACTGTTTCGCTTACAATTGTTCGTGTTCTGGTACCTTCAATCAAATTTCCATTTACATAAAAATCTTCAAATGTTTCAATTACCTGAGCTCCAACTACACTCATAGAATCTGTAATGGTTATAATAATCTTTCCGCTCTTTGTCATTCCGTAACCATTGTCACAATCTTCTCCATACTCTATGGTAATTACCTTCGGGTAGCCACCATCTTCTGGTTCTTCTACCGTTCTGGTTGCACAAGCTCCTCGGCCAAAACCTTTTCCAAATCTTCCATTACTCATTTCTGAAAGGTCGACAGCATCGTCAACATCAGATTTGAGTTCCGTAAATACATTTTCTGTAAAAGCAGTTTCTTCAATTACAGATTCCGGGTCAACGTTTTCATCTTCAGTATTACTACAAGATGCTAAGACAAACATTAAAATCAAGGAAACCAGTGTGGCTCCCATAAAGATGCGTGAGTCTATTTTTTTCATCTTTTTAATAGTTAGTTGTTTAAAGTTAAGCTAGTCCTGATTTCACAAAACACATTTTTATCTAGCCCATGAAAATCTCAAACTTTGATTTTTCATAGTATTTCATATGCCGCAAAAATTAATTTTAACCTATCAGGATAGATATCCGGAACAAAATAACACTAGGATTGCATTGAATACACTTTGTTATAAAGTTAAAATTTCAAATTCAGGAATAAACTGAACGATCGTCCTAACAAATACTGGTCATAATAAAACAAACGCTGTATCTGCTGCTGCTCCTGGTTGTTATTATAAATATCTTGTTTATCGTAAATGAAAGACCTACTACCTACATTATCTCTATCGTAAAGGTTGAATATAGAACATCCAACATTTCCGAAAATCTTACCTATTTTTAAATCGTAGCTTAAAGAAGCATCCATTCTATTATAGACTGGCAAACGCTCATTGTTTTTATCGGTGTATAAAATTCTGGTTACAGATTCATATCTTCCCTCCCTTTCTTCTTCTTCAGAAACTATTTGGGTAGGTGACGAATAAGGCAAGCCTGATCCATATACCCAGTCTAGTGAAAAATTAAATTTACCCGACTCCAAAAAGTACATCAATTTAACTTCATGTCGCTGATCGTTATCTGCATAGAATTCTATACCATTATTTAATTGATCAAACTGGTTTTTTACACTTGCTAAACTATAAGATGCTGAAATAGCTGAATTATCCATTTGTTTACCAAGATAAACATCCATCCCTTTTGCAGCTCCAGTTCCATTTTCGATCAATCTTTGAAACTCCCATTCTGAGCGCAAAGCACTTGCATCCATTAGGTTTTGATATCCTGCTCTTACCAGTCCATCTATGTTTCTGTAATAAAACCCAATTTCTGCAGTCCAGTCATTTTTCTTATATAAGAAACCTGTTTGATAATGCTCGGCAGTTAACAAAGAAACATCTCCATTTCCTGCAAGCACCCAAAAATCCTGATTAAAGGTATTTGGTAAATCGCTTCCGGCCTGACTTATAAACTGATAATATCTACCAGCTGACGCACTAAATATTAAATCTGATGACATCTCCCAGGTTAATGATAATCTGGGAGCAAGGTGGAATTTGTTAGTGGCTGAGTAATAGGTGTTCCTTAAACCGGCTGTAATACTTAAATTATTAACTGGCTTAAAAGTATTCTGGGCAAAAAAACCTGCCTGCATACCTTCAGTTCCTAATATTTTTGTATTACTACTACCTATTACATTGTCTTCATAGCTGATGTCATTATTCACAAGGAATACTCCGAAGTCAACCAGATTTTTAGTGTTCAGATGATATTCAAAATCAAGCCTGGCCGCAAGCTCTTTCAGTTCATTATATCTCCCTATTGAAATACTGTTAGCATTTAAACTGTCGTATTCCATAAAGGAGCTAGAAATATTAGTGTAGTAATCTTTGTTGTATTTAGAATATCCTACACTCGCTGTACTAAATAGTCTTTCGTTCCAGTATCTACTCCATTTTATACCTGCACCAGTATTTGATAGTATATAGTCTTCAGATTTTGTTTCTACTGCTTCTTTGTTTAGAGACTTAAGCCAAATATTTTCACTTTGGAAATAATCGTCTTTACCTCTGTAGAAGCTAAAAGAAATTACATCTTTTTCAGTCGGATTCCAGCTGAGTTTAGAATGTACATCATAATAGTAGTAATTATCATCTACATCTTCAGGTGTGTTCCTCCTGTTAAAACCTACACTAAGCTCTGGTACATCGAACTCTGCGTAATTATATATCTTGTCAAAGAGCGGCGTCTGCACTATATCTGTATATGACCTTCTGAAAGAAACTAGTGCAGTAAGTTTATCGCTTAATGGTGCTTCAGCTGTAACATCGGCACTCAGCATATTTAAACCTATATTCACAGAAGGTTTGTATTTATTTCCTGTTTTTCCGGTGATATCCAATACGCTGGATATTCTACCACCATATCTGGCATCGAAACCACCTTTGTACATTCTTATGTCTTTTACAGCATTCATGTTAATTGAGCTGAAAAAACCAAAAAGGTGATCTAGGTGATAAATAGTAAAACCATCAAAAATAACCAGGTTCTGATCGGGTAACCCTCCTCTAACTTGCAAGCCCGAAGCGTTTTCGTTAGAAATACTAATACCCGGTAACAGTTGTAAACTTCTGAAAATATCTTTCTCTCCAATTTGCGGTAACTTAGAAACCTCTTTCGGATTTATAGTTACCTGCCCCGACTCACCATTCATATCGATAATCTCAGGTGGTGTATTTGAAACCTCTACTTCTTTTAAATAAGCGGGAGAACTGGTAAGTTGTACTTCCATTAAACCCTGCTTAAAAGCCTGAAGACTGATGGTATTAGATTGATAACCCAAATGGCTAATTCTAATACTATCTGGATTTACACCACTGGCTGTTAAGGAAAAATATCCTTCCTGATTTGCCACTGTCCCCTCTTTTCTGTCTGGCAACCATACTGTCGCATATGGTATTGCCTCTCCTGTTTCACTATCTTTTATAATACCAGTTAATACAAACTTATTCCCGTTTTCGGAAACCGATAAACCGGAATCTTTTACTTCAGTATTTTTACTTCTTCTTATTACTAATCTATTCTTTGCCAACAGTATGTATTCAAGTCCGGTGTCATCTAAAATGTATTCCCAGGCTTTTTCTAAAGAAGCATTTTTAATGCTGGCATTTACTTTTATTTCTTCTATTACTGCCTTTTCAAAAGCTATTTCCAGATTATAATTTTGTTTCATTTTCTGGATCACTTCTGTAAGCGGCGCTTCGTTAAACTCTTCGTTTACCTCAACTTTATCCTGTGCTTGAATCGGGCATACTCTTCCCATTACACTCAAAATTAAGAGTGTTATAACAAAGTATAGTTTGCTTTTCAGCTTATCCACCGAGGCTTTCATACAACAGGAAAGTTGTTCTAGTCCTCTTCAATAACAATAAGCAGGCTGTCTTCAGCTATCTTATATTCCAGTTCCATAGGCAAACAAATCATTTTTAACGCTTCATCAAGATCTTCACTAGTAAACGACCCTGAATATTTTCTATCCTTTATATCCGTGTTCACTTTCACTTCAAAACCGTATTGTCTTTGCAACTCATCCAGCACTTCAATTAATGATACATCTTCAAACCTAAACACTCCTGTTCTCCAAGCTACTGTACCTTCTGGTTTAAAATCACTTCGCTGAACTTTGTTGTTTACAATCGATACCTTATTTCCCGGAGTTAATACCTCTTCTATATCTGCTTTACTATTCGTTACACCAACTTTACCTGTATAACAAGCTACTTCGAATCTTTGAGCTCTTTCAAATACATTAAAGCTAGTACCCATTACTCTTACATTTCCCTGAGAAGTTTCTACCGTAAATTTTTCACCTTTCTTTACTTCAAAGAAAGCTTCGCCGTCTAAATCTACTTTTCTCTCGTCTTTCCAGCTTTGCTCGTTAAAGCTAATTTTAGATTCTGCATTTAAGGTAACTACAGATCCATCTGGTAAAGTAACAGCCAATTGTTCACCAACTCCCGTTTCGAAATTTTTGTCGGTATTTGATGACCACCACCAGAAAAATCCTAAAAGCAACAAAATGGAAGCCGCAGCTGGCATAGCATATCTCCATGTATTTTTATTATTACTAGTAGAATTGTTATTCTGATTTAATTGTATAACAGGTGTTTCAGTCTCTTTTTCTATTACAGTATCCTCATGCATGCCAGATTGTATTTTTGCCCACATATTGTTGATCTTATCTTGACTAATATCAAGTTCAGTATCTTTTGCATGCATTAAAGAAATCAGACTCTTTGCCTGTTCTACTGCCTGTTGCTTTTCAGAATGTACCGATAACCAGCTCTCCCAATCTCCCCCTCCTTTGCCTGATTTTACCCAAGCCAGAAAAGCTTCATCGGCAGCGAAATCCTCTGCTTCGTATTGGCGATATTTTTCTGAATTATTTAACATTCTTTTTCTTATTTAATCAAGTAAGACTAGTTTTTTAACTATGTACTCACAAATTTTCAACTTTTCTTAAAAAAATTATTAACTCACTGGTAATCAGTTAAATAAATTTATAAATAATAATATTATTACATTTATTATCTGAGGTAATACCGCTTTTATCGATTTTAAAGCATTGTGTAATAGGTTTCTTACCGACTGGTAATTGATACCCAATGCTTCTTCGATTTCTTTGTAACTAAGTTCTTGATAATATTTTAGGTAGATTACTTCTTTTTGTCTTTTAGACAATTTTTCAAAGGCCTGGGTCACCTTTCTTTTCTTCTCGTCTTGCAGCTCTGAGTTGATGAGGATTTCTTCGAGATTAGCTTCTAATTGAAAGTCGTAATTCTCTGTATCTACATGTGCGTTAAGTGGTGTTTTTTGTTGAAGTTTGCGAATAATACGCCTTCTAAGTGCACCCAATAGATATCTCTTTACAGAGTCGGTATCACCAATTCTGTCTCTTTTATTCCATAAATCGAGAAAGAGCTCTTGGATGCAATCTTCAACTAATGCAGAATCTGTAGTAAAACGACTACCATATTTGTATAAAATACGAATATGATCATTATAAATCTTTTCGAATGCGAGTTTGTCACCTTTCCTGAACGCGTTCCAGGCCTGAATTTCTTCCATCTTAAAAAATTATCTTACTCAATTCTTCACATCGTAAAGGTAAGCAATATCAAAATTCAATCCCTAATTTGACTTTCAATCTGTTGCTTTTTATTTTTTCTAGGGATTTCCACTATCAAAAACAATCTCTCCTAAATTGCTATCGTCCCTTCTACTAGCACGAATTGACTTTATTTCTTCCATTTCTTCTTTCAGATTTTCAAAATAGTAGGCAAGCTCTCCTTCTTCACTCACTTTTAGTTCTCCTCCCAGATCATAAATCAAATCTTCCATAATCGCCTTTACCTGATCTCTATCTAATTGCTCTTCTCCCTTCTCTGCCTGATTTACAATTTGCATCAATCTTTCTTCCTGAACTATTCCGTTTGGAGATTGAAATACTATTTTCATCAATCTTTTACGGATATTATTTAAACGTATTTTGTTGTTTCTTTTCTTATTTTGAAGGTACCTCACTCCAGGAACAAGGAAGAATATTAAGCTAAATACAAACGGCACATACCCTAAAAAAATAGTTGCTAAGCTAGCAGTATCCATTGGTATACCTGGTAAAATCTCTAACAACCAACCTTGCATAATCTTAAATGAAACCACAAGGTTTACAGCACTCATCCCTCCTATAATTACATTTCTGGTAGATTTGTTGCCTGACTGTCTGTAAGGAGCTTCGTATTCATCCCAGTACCATTCAACCTCTTGTTCGTTTGATAAATCGCTATTGCCTCTTACCAAATCGTCAAAAGCACCATACAAAATACCTTTATCTGTTATTTCTGCTTTACCATTGTATTTAACCAGACATTCTGTAAAGAAATCTTCAGCTTCGTCTTTTTTCCAACCAGCCAATCCGATAATTTCAGACTGAACCATTACCGCTTTTTTCTCACGAAGGTAAGTGGCTACTTCTTTGTAATTCTCTAGTGGGTTGGGTTCTACTCTTGGTGGTCCAAAAACAAAATCATACACAGAAGCGACAAAGCTTTTCTTGGTTTCTCCACTTTTAGATTTTCTACCAATTGGCTCATATTCTTTGTAGCGGTAACCTCTGGGATCGGTTCTGTAAATGGTTCTTCGACTTACTGTATTATACATAAATAAGTCGCTGAATAAATCCATTATTAAATACATTTTGAAGAAGCCGATTCCTCCTCCACTGCCACCTCTATCAAAAGGGCTATCATCGTCGTCCCCACCTTTCGAGAGGCTTACTACCACTAAGCCGATCATTAAAACCAAAAAGATTACAAAATACACAACCAGTGTAATCGTAATCCAGATACGGAAAAGAAATTTAAAAACCTTCCAAGATGTTGCTTTTACCTCTTCCCATATTTCTTTAAAAGTCTTCTTGCCTCTACGTTGTAGGGTTTTGCCGAAATCGTAAATAAGGTCACCGTTTTCGGTAACCTTTAACTTACTTTCATATTTCTCTAGTAACTGATCCAAAGCGTGTTTGGCATCATCCATATTAATTGCTGAAATAGATGCTGCATCGCCTATGGTTAATTGTTTTTTACCGGACTTCAGTTTTTTTTCTAGTGTTGTTAATCCTGTTTGTATCTCGTCCATAGCTTATTATGTTTTTCTCTTCTTTATCAGTAGCAGGAATCTCTAAAAAATTACTCCATTTTCAGCGTTGGAATAAATTTAGGTGCTTTTCTTACCTTTGTTGCCTGCTCAAAAGCATAAGCCATTCCAATGAGCTCCGGTTCCCTATAAGCACCAGAAAATATGGAAATTCCCACTGGTAAACCATTTATAAAACCTGCTGGAACAGTAATATTAGGATAACCAGCCCTTGCTGCAAGCGAAGAACTACCTCCTCCAAAATGATCGCCATTAATTACATCTATTGGCCAAGCAGGTCCACCTGTTGGTGCTATTATAGCATCAATACCGTATTTTGCTAATGCAGCATCAATTCCTTCTTCTCTTGAAAACTTTAATACTTTTTCTAGTGCATCTTTATATTCCTTGCTTTCCAAATCTCCTTTTTCTTCCGCTGCCTCTAATATCTCCTGCTGAAAATAGGGCATCGATCTGTCTGCATTTGCTTTGTTAAAAGCAATTACTTCTTTTAGGCTTTTTACTGGTGCATTTTCACCCAAACCTTTTAAGTATTTATTTACACCATCTTTAAATTCGTATAATAATACTTGATAACCTGCTCTTCCATATTCTCTACTGGTTTCAATCTCTACGGGGTCTATAATTTCTGCTCCTTGGCTTTTCATGGCTTCAAAGGCTTCTTCCATTATCTTATCTACCTTCTCATGAAATCCCATTGAACTTCTTAACACTCCAATCTTTTTACCTTGCAGTCCATTCGCGTCTAAAAACTGTGTATAATCTTTATAAACTTTCCCTTCGCTTTTAGAGGTAACTGCATCTTCACTATCTACACCAGTTAAAGCTCCTAATAAGGTTGCTGCATCTGTAACTGTTCTACCCATTGGCCCAGCAGTATCTTGTGTATGAGAAATAGGAATAATACCTGAGCGACTCCATGCACCTACTGTTGGCTTAATTCCAACTACGCCATTTGTAGAAGACGGACAAACAATAGACCCGTTGGTTTCTGTACCAATAGCAATGGCACATAAATTAGCAGAAACTGCCACACCTGAACCAGCACTTGAACCACAAGGGTTTCTATCTAATATATAGGGGTTACGAGTTTGGCGCCCTCTCCCACTCCATCCGCTAGAAGAGCGTGAAGAACGGAAGTTAGCCCATTCGCTTAAATTGGTTTTACCTAACAATACTGCACCAGCCTCTCTGAGCTGTTTTATAATAAATGCATCGTCTGGAGCAATGGAACCTTCTAAAACCAAAGTTCCGGCAGTTGTTTGCATTTTATCTCCAGTATCAACATTGTCTTTTACTAGAATAGGAATACCATGCAAAGGCCCTCTTACTTTTCCTTCACTTCTTTCTTTGTCAAGCGTTTCTGCAATTGATAAAGCATCTGGATTTACTTCTATTACTGAATTTAATTCTGGACCTGATTGATCAACCTCTGCAATTCTATCCAAATACATTTGGGTAATAGATTTGGCAGTGTACTCACCCGATTCCATACTTTTTTGCAATTCGGCAACAGTTATTTCTTCTAATTCAAATGGCGATACTCCGCCAGAACTACTTTGAATAGATTTTGTTGCTACAGCTTTATCTTCGTTTGAAACACAACTGCTTAAACCTGATAATATGAAAAAACCTCCTAAAGTGGTATCTAGTAAAAATTTCCTTCTTTGCATTAGTATTTTAGATGTATAAACTGTAAAAATGAAATATATAAAATTATTAATGAAACAGGAGTTGAACCAAGATTTTTGAATATATTGATTCTGAAGCTAGTTAAAGCTGCAACTTAATTCAAAAATTGAAAAGATACAGCATCTTTAAAGCTGCATATAACTGCTGAGTATTGTAAAATGCAGTTTATATGAAAATTAAAAAATAAACTTAATCCCCTGTAAGGGGTTAAAATATTAAAAAAGTTATGCTAACCTGGAAAGACGTAATACATTTTGCAGAGAAAGGAAATCCTGAACCAGACAAAAGAGTTGAAAAGACTGAAAAAGAATGGAAGTCTTTACTTAGTGCAGATCAATACTATATAACTCGGCAAAAAGGAACTGAAAGAGCTTTTACTGGTGCCTATTGTGAAAGCCATGAACCAGGCAAGTATGCATGCACATGTTGCAATACATTACTCTTTGACTCAACATTAAAGTTTGATTCTGGTACTGGTTGGCCAAGTTTTACACAACCTGTAAAAGACAATGCTATTAAGTATGAAAAAGATACCAGTTTTGGGATGATAAGGGTTGAAGTGATGTGTAATTCTTGTGACGCTCATTTAGGACATATCTTTCCTGATGGACCCGAGCCTAGTGGTTTGCGTTATTGTATTAATTCAGCATCAGTTAAACTATTAGAAAAATCTTGATACAAAAAGCGGCTAAGTTTCATTTCTTAGCCGCTTTTATTAATGCTATTTATTAGCGCGATTTAACAAGAAATCTTGAAGTTTTCCCAGATCATCGGCATTAAGTATATCCACACCGGCATCTAACAACATCTTCCATACGTGCTCTCCCTCTGGAGTTGCCCATAACCTCAGCCTTTTTCCTTCGGCATGTGTTTTATCAGCAAGTGTTTTAATCTTTTCAAACTCTTTTGGTTTTATTTCACCTTTGCCATTCCATTTACATACTTTGGCAAAGTCTTCACTAATCACAGGCATCATTGCCGTGGAATAACCTTTACCCAAATCACTTGGTCTACCGTCTAAAGCAACTAAACGGGTTGCTTCTTTTGTAATTCCTTCAAAATCTCTATTACCAGAAATAAATATAAGAATCGGCCCTTCGTGCACCTTGTCACCTTCCCAATAGGTCAACATATCTTTATAGTCCAGAAGCTGATCGTTCAAAATCTTATAAGATTCTTTTGCATCTGTTTTAACATCGATCATTAGCAATAATGGTTCATCTGTATTTTTGTAAACTTGACCATCATTTGCTCTTACTACACTATCTAGCGGATAAAGATAGCTTTCTTCCAAATCTGGCAATGTGATTCTCTTGTTTGTATCTGGCATATCATGACCTACATATAGATCATCTTCAATCAACAAAATATCGGCCTCTACACTCATAAAGCCATGTTCAAGTGCAGGGAATAGCGGTACGCGAGAATAATCGTTGTGAGAATGTGCGTTAATTAGCGGAATAACTTGTGCAATTGAGAAATTCCCGAAGCAGGTAAACTGAACTAGGAATAGTAAAAGAACTTTTATCTTCATTGTTTGAGGTTTTTGAGCAAAAAAAGGATTTTATCTCCGAAAATTAATACCTGAAATTAAAAGTTCACAATTTGGTAATTACCTATTTATTACCCTCATCTATCGACTTATCATTTCTGCTTTCTTTCAAGTTTTTATCCTTTTTCCTTTCATTTAGTTGCCGTATATCTTCTTCTTTTGGTAAGTTCTCTGGAGTAATACCGTGCCTCATTAAAGTTTCTCTAACATCCAGGTTACTATCAACATGCTCCTCTCCTATACCTAGTTCATCATTTAAAGACTTAGAAACCATATTAAATTCAGTTATCGACATAGCAAAATCTTTTCCTTTGAGAATTACAAGAGAAATAAAGTTATCGATATCTTCATCACTATTTAAACCAAATTTCGCTCTAATATCTACTCCATTAAAAAGTGCCTCATCCCCTTTACCTAATATTCGTTTAAAAGCTCTTTCTCCAATTCCCCTTTCTTCTAAGCGCTCATACAATCGCCCTTGGCTCTCTTTAAGCTTATTATATGCATGAATTCGCTTGTTGCTTTTTTCATCCAGATAGGTTATTGCTGTTTCTGACAACCATCTTTTAAATGGTTCTGCTTTAGGGGAAGGTATCGACTGAATTATCCTAAATAAACCCTCTCTGGCAGCACATTCCATTGCATAAGACTTTTTATCGGAGCCTTCCACTTTCAGTTGTCGACAAAAAGTCGATAAGTCGACACCAGATTGCGCTTTCTCTCTTCTTTTTAGTCTATACCAGTAATCAGATGCGCGTGCACTATCAGTTAATACATCAATAACATCAACCATTACCAGGTAGTAAATACCATCGTCTTCTGAAAAAACAGTACGAATATGTCTATCATCAAAAAAGAGTTGTACCTCTTCCATAAGTAGAAATTAAGCGTTTTTAGAAACTTTCATTTGTTTAGATAGATGTTTTCGTTTAAATAGATTTTCTTGCTTAAATCCTACAAAAACATTTATAAAATGCAATTAATCATCCTGATTGTATTGCTTAATAAAATCTTCTAAAATCAGATGGATTAAATTACCTGTATAATCGATATTTTCTTTTTTAGCAATCTTAGTTAGATGATTATGCACATCTCGTTTTAACTTAAAACTGATATAATCAATGGGTTTCTTTTTTTTGATTTTACCCAGATTAAGTTTGAGATTTACATTTTTAGGTTCTTCAGAAACTTCTTCAACCTCTACCTTCTTTGTTACTACTGCCTCTTTTGGCTTTTCTGAGACAACTTTTTGACTAGTGCGTTGAGATGTTTTTGCAGTAGGTTTTCGGTTGACTACTTTTTTTTCTGGCTCTTCCTTTTTTTCGATAACCTCAGGCACATCCTCTTCTGGTAAAGGATCAGAACTAAAAAGACCGCTTACATTTAACTTTTTACTCATATTTACTCAGTATTTCTTCTGTTAAATTAGAATAATCTTTTGCCCCCATACTTTTAGGTGCATATTTAAAAATATCAAGCTTAGAAGTGGGTGCTTCAGCTAAAGAAACATTCTCTCTAATGAATGTATCAAATACAGGATAATGCTGACTTATCTCAGAAGCAACACTTTTGTTGAGAATCTTCCTCTTATCATACATGGTGATAAGAACGCCCAAAATTCTTACAGTTGGATTTAAGGATTTTTTAACTTTAAAAACAAGATCTGTAAGTGACTTTACCCCTTGCATTGCTAAAAATTCGGATTGCAGCGGAATAATGATATCATCACATGCTGTAAGTGCATTTACAGTGAGTAAGCCTTTTGAGGGACCGCAATCGATAATTGCAAAGTCATAATTTTTCTTCACCTCATCCAAAGCGTATTTAAGAAATTTCTCACGCTCAAATTCAGATACTAATTCAAGCTCAAGTTCTGATAATGATTCAGAAGCAGGCATTACATGAAGGTTTTTATTAATCTCTTTTGGCTCAATTCCATGCGAACCTTTAAACACACCATAAATACTTTTACCATTTAAACCAACACCTAAACTTTGGCTTAAATTAGCTTGACCATCTAGGTCAACCAGTAATACTTTTTTACCCTTTTTAGCTAAACCAGCTCCCACATTTACAGCAGTAGTTGTCTTAGAAACTCCGCCTTTGTTATTGACTATCGCAATTGTAATCATTATTTAAAATATAATACAGCTACCTGTTAGAATAATACTACCTATTAAAATACATATATATATTGGTGTAAACACCGGTACAAATATAGGAATATCTATTAGTATAACAACAAGAATTAGTATAAACACACCAATAATAATACTTACCTCAATACCTACCGCTATAGGTATCGGAGTACTTAATACTACACTTTAAAAGATACTCATATAAATACTTATTACTATACTTTTAACTATACAATCAAATACACCTTTAGGTATACCTAAATAAGCAATATAAGTAACTGATAATGTGAATATTAAAATTTTAAATAGATTTATCTATCTGAATATTTAAAAGAGAACCTAAAACTCAAACACACAATATGATCAATAATTTTAAATAAAAAGATGGATTAAAGTATTAAAAAAATAGTATTACAAGAAAATAAATATATATTTAAATCTCAATCCAGTATATAAGATAAAATCATCCTCTAAGAACTGTTATCATAATCTACTTGTTAATATAAAGTTATTATTTTATTCAAAAGTTAAATCTTAAGGCAAAAATTAATTTTTATCGAAAAAATTACACGTAAGATAAATTTGATAAAATAAAATATTTAACAAATGCTAAACAGATTTATCTTTTTTGAAATAATCACGTTAGAAAACCAAAATAACTAAACTACTAATATGACATCAGAAAAATTTAATAACTTGCCGTTATCCAAAAAAGGTGATTTAGTTTTCCCTCAAGGTGAATACATTAATAGCATTCCATTTGGTAAATATGAATTGTTACTTTATAGAGTAGGGTATAACTTTTTTGAAGTTCTATACAATCCAACTACTCAGATAGTACACGATATCAATATCGCTGAAAAAGAAAGACTGCATTTGTTTAGTAAAGTTAAAATAGAGGAAATCTATTAATATGTTAGGTCTAAAACAAAATCCATTTTTTAGTGAGAGTGCCCCATTTTTTCAACTTTCTATCAAGTATATTTTCATCCTATGCATTAGTTATCTATATAACTAAAACATATCAACATATTTCTTATAACTCAACATGTCTTCTTTTCCTATTTTAATGTTGTTTTAACAGTTTTAATAGTTTTATATATTTTATCTGCTTGTAATTTACTGATAATCAGCACTATATAAGTACTAAAAGCAACCTAAAGGAAGTATAAAACAACACTTTGAATGTTAAATACAACAAATTGAAAGTGTAAAGCAACAAATTGAAATTTCTAAAACAACTAAATGAAAGTCATAAGCAACTTAAAGAAAGTTCACCCTCTAAAAGCAACATTCTGAAAGTTTAATGTTTGCTTATTCACTTCAGAGCAGTATTTACTCCATATAAAGCAACACTTTGAAAGTATTATTGACTTTCTTGACAGTACCGAGGTAGTAAAAGCAACATTCTGAAAGTCACTTATCTGGTATTCCTGTTTAAAAGCAACGTTTTGGAAGTAAATACTTTGGCTTATTCATAACTAGTAAGTGAAAAGCAACGCTTTGAAAGTGGGAAACACGAATAAACCTTAAAAGCAACATTTTGAAGGTATTTAACAATGTGTAACCATAAGATAAAGCTAAATTTATCTTCCATTTAGTTGTTTTATTCTCTATAAATAGACAGAAACTAAGGAATGGATAAGTAAAATTGAGCTATTGTGTTCTTTTCTAAAAAATGTTGCTTTTAAAGAGTTGGAAAGGAGCTCTATTTTGGATTTTTAACGCGAAAAACAACACTTTGAAAGTAAAAAAGTCCCAAAAGCAACATCTTGAAAGTGAAATTTGTATCTATGTTGCTTTTACATGTTGCAATTACAAACTCAGCCTTTTACTTTGATGATTAATAACTCTCATTTCATCATGACAAACGAAATAGTGGCAATTCCTGGAAATAGAAAGCTAATTGTAAAAAGTAATTACTTAGTAAATGCTGAATACAATTTATCCCCAATAGAGATGAAAATTATTTATCTGATGGCTATGCAGGTGAAAAAGGGAGATGAAGACTTTAAGACCTACAGGATGCGTATTAGAGACTTTCAGGATATTGTTGGGGTAGATTCAGATGCACTTTATGTGCGAATGGAAGAGATCGTACAAAGGTTGATGAAGCGAATTGTGAGAGTTAGACATGATAATGGTGATTTGGATCAGTTCCCGTTTTTAGCAAGAGCTAGTCACAAAAATAAAAAAGGGATTATTGAACTAAAATTTGCTCCAGACCTTAAACCGCATCTGATTGATTTAAAAGAGAGATTTACGAGTTTTTACGATTACAATGTGCTTTCACTTAAAAGTACTCATTCTATGAGGATTTATGAGTTATTAAAGCAATATGAAAAGATCGGCTATAGGGTAGAAAAAGTTGCAAGAATAAAACAGATGTTAGGTATTGAAACCAAATACCGCAGCTATAATTATTTTAAGAAAAGAGTGATAGAGCAAGCCCAGAAAGATTTAACAAACCATTGTGATATATCTTTTGTGTTTTCTGAGATTAAAGAGGGGAGAAAAGTTGATAGTATTAAGTTTGTGATTAAACGTCAGAAGAAAATTGAATTCTTCAATAACAGACATTGGAATCCCGATGAAGAACATCAAGCTTTGGTTTCTCAAATGATTGAGATGGGAATTACCGAGAAAGAGGCTGCTGCCTTTGTGAGAGAGTATAGTAAAGCTGAGTTAGAAGAGAAAATCCAATACACAAAAGATAGATTTAAAGAAGGTAAAATAAGAAATTCCGGCGCATATCTAAAAACTTTAATTATTGATGAAGTTGAGGTGGTTTCTCCAATTGAAAAAGAGTTGGCTGAAAGCGAATTAGAGAAGAAAACCAAACAGGAAGAAATAAAAAGGCAAAGGGAAAGAGAAAAAGTATTATTAGAGCAGTTTACAGCAGAGTATGATGCTTTTAGAGAGAACCTTACAAATAATCTTGTAGAAAATGCAAATGAGCAGGACTGGAAAGATTTTATAAGTTATGCAAAGAAGAACTCATATGTGCGTAGCAGACTCTTTAAAAACGGCGAAATTGATTTAAAAAACAAGGATACTCAGTTTTGGTTTAGGGTATTTATAGCAGATGAAAGATTGCCTGAGAGAGATCAGGATTTTATAGAATGGGTTGCCCAGCAAAAGGGGTATTATATACAAGGAGACGAAGGTAATTTTAGAATTACTGGAAAGCAGAGAAGTTTGTTTTAAAATTAGATTTTTTTCCTAAAATGGGAATTTGTCTATAAAATGGAATTTTTCTCATTATTGCAAATAACTGGTTTCCAGTGCTTTAAAAAATAGGGTTTATTTGGTATAAATGTAGTAATTCGATAGTTAAGCTAACACTAATTACTATGAAATACTTAATATACTATCTAACTACATCCATCCTATTTTTTTCATTAATAGCTTCTTCAGCTTTTGCAGGAGACCATAATATTAAAACTTCTGAGAGAGTAAAAGCAACATTAAAAGTAAAGGGCATTACTTTAGAAGAGATCGGTGATGATTTGTACATGCTAAAAGGAGAAACTCCCATTATCATTTTTGATAAGAAAGCTCAATATGTGATAGAATTGGTTGCAGAAAATCATTTGACAATAGAGTCTGAACTGTCTTATGCAGAGATTGTATTTGGTAGCGAGAATGTATATGTTTCTTTTTACAATAAGGAAAAAGAGAAAGTGGAAAAAGTGATCTTTTAGATATTTACCTTTTAAAGTAGCTATTTAAGTTAGTTTTAGCAGCAAAGTATTTTCTGAAAATTAGAAATACAGGAACAGGAGCAAAAAAAGGTATTAAAACACTCCCGAATACAATAGTAATTAAAACACTATTGCCAACAGTCGTTGATGCTGGTTCATAGCTGGCATACTTGTTCAAAATTGTGAAAATGAGCCCAAGTGTGATAAAAACTATTAAAAGTAATAAGATAAGCCAGTGTTCTGGATGAAAAAAATAGTAAAGCACCAATACAGGTAAATTGAAAATCCAATAATTTTTTAGATGTATCAGTACTTTTTTTGTTAAAAACTGATTAATGGTGCCCTCATGCAATAGAAGAACTTCAATCGATTCAAACTCTTGATAGAAAGAAGCTATAGAAAGCGAAATATACCATACAAACAAAAGGCTAAGAAATGGAACAAATACCAGTGAGGCAGCCATAATAAAGATAAAAAGCAAAACTAAATAAGACTGTCTTAGACCAGAAATCCACTCGAATTCGTAGTATTTTAAAAAAGGGAGTTGCGGCACATGATTTTTCCTTTCTGTATTGAATTTTTTTCCAAATAATATGAGCAAGAGAATGCCAACCAATAACATGAGTACAGCCTCATATTTTCCATTTACTAAAAGATGAATAGATATTGGAGATGTTGCCAAAATATACTCTGATAACATCATGTATATGGCATGTTTGCTTATCATGTTAAGTATAAAATCATCTTTGCGCGAGAAGTGAACTGAACTTAAAGTAAATAAACAAAGGCCGGTATAGATGTATGCTTGGTTATCAGATATATTAGGTTGGAAAATATTTACACCTGCAACTAAACATATTATTAACAAAATAATAGAATAAAGTAAACCTAATTGCTTTAAGATGCGAAAGGCTTGAAGCAACCTTATTTTAAGCAAGTTTAAAGTTATTTGACCAGTTTCCTTTAAAAAATTCATAAACTTCAGGTATTTTTCTCAAATATAGTTTAGAAAACTTAATAGGATTTAATTCTAAATTTTTTAACTTGTGTATTGAAATCTGATAGTTTCAGTTTTCAGGTAATACTAACTGAAACACACATAAATATGAGAAATGAAAAACTACTACTAAAAAAGGAGTCTGTAGAAACACAGACTTTTAAAAAATGTTTTCAGCAGTTTTACCCAATAATGCTGCGAAAATCATTAAGATTACTTAAGATTCCCGAATTGGCAGAAGATGCTGTTCAGGAGGTTTTTGTTAATCTATGGAAGTCACAAAAACAACTAGATGAGATTGATTCTATTGAAGCTTACCTATTTAAGTGCTTAAAAAACAGATGTTTAAATATACTGAGAAGTAGGAAAAGAGATATTCTCAGGCATATGGAAAAGCAACTCATCTCTCCAGTTGTATCTGAATCAACAGAAGAAACCGTCATTTTTAATGAGTCTTTGAGCAGGTTAGAAGAATCAATTAATTCATTATCACCTGTTAGACAGAAAGTTTTAAAACTAAAACTTGAAGGCTTTACAAATCAAGATATTGCCAGACAATTTAATATCTCAGAAAATACTGTCAAAGTCCATTATAATCGGGCAAATAAGTTTGTCAGAAGCAGTATTGAGTAATCTGTTCAATTTTAAAAGAAGCTCAATTAGCTTCTTTTTTTTTTTGTGAGTAATACTTTCTGTTCTTTACGGTGTCATTAATACACACAAGCACAAGATGTGTAATAATGAAAAGACCTGAAAAAGATAAAATATTGCGCTATTTTGCCGATGAGGCTTCTACAACAGAAGCAGAAGAGGTAATCTCTTGGTTTAATACCAAAGAAGGTGCAGCTTATCTTGAAAGTTCTTTTTTTCAAAATGATGAAGAAGATTCTTCAGTTTCAAGTCATTTCTTTACAGAAAATGCTTTTTACAACTTAGACCGCAGAATTCAGAAAGATGATGAGAAAGAAGCTATACATAATGAGTTGAAAAGAAGACATAAACGTCAGTCATCTTTAATTGCAGCTTCATTAGTGCTTATTGTAGCTTTTATATCACTTTATACCTATAAGCTTGAACAGCATAAAATAAAAAATGAGATTACATCTGTAAAGCTTGAGGTTAGAGAAAATCCAAAAGGACAAAAATCAACACTATTATTACCAGATGGAACTGAGATTAAGTTAAATGTCGAAAGTAGGTTGGTGTTTGAAGAAGGCTTTAAAGGCAACGAAAGGAAAGTCTATTTAAATGGAGAAGCCTTTTTTAACATAGCAGAAGATAAAACAAGGCCTTTTATAGTGTATGTGAATGATTCGATTGAGGTAAAAGCTTTAGGTACTTCATTCAATATAAAAGCATTTCAAGACGAAAGTAACATTAACATAGCACTAACTACTGGCAAAGTTCAAATAACCAATCGCTTCGAGAAAAAAGTAAAACAGGATATAGGAGCATATTATCTTATACCGGGAGAAGCTTACTCTTTTAACACAGAAACTGGTATTTCAAGCAGCTCAACATTTGATATACGACAGGTGATAGCCTGGAAAGACGGCTATCTGATTTTTAATGATACTCCATTTGAAGAGTCTAAGCGGATGTTGGAACGATGGTATGGTGTAGAAATCGAAATCAAATCAAAATATCGAAGAATTACTCCATTTACAGGCGAATTTCATAATGAATCTTTAAAGAACATACTTGAAAACATGAGTATGGCCTGTAAGTTCAACTATAGTATATCTGGAAAAAAAATCCTCATTTTTTAACTAAAACAAGCGTAAATATGAAAGTGGAATCTTACGACTCAGGATAACAATCTTTTTTTATATGCAAGGTGCCGGCATACAGGCAACAAAATAAACCCGGTCAGGGCAAATTCGCTTGGGGGAGCGCTACACATGACCGGGCTAGTATGCTTTTTATCATTTTTAAAAACAAAAGCACTTAAAAATATGAAAAAAGAAACTATACACCTAATAAAAATGCTATCAAAAAGGGCATTATATGGTTTTATCATCCAATGTATCTTTTATGGGTTTATAATGGCAGACCCAGGAAGTGCACAAAGTATAAAGGATGTATACCTCACACTTAATTTAAAAGATGCTACACTCAAGCAGACTTTTAAAGCCATTGAGCATAGAACAGATTTTCGATTTTCTTATGCAAGAAAGAACCTTGATAACAATATAAAAATCACGAATACTTTCGAAGGTAAGTCTTTAGAAACTGTTTTAATCGAATTATCTAAAACTGCAAATCTCAAATTCAAAAGAATTAATAATAATATTGTTGTCGATAACAAAGAAGACAATGAGAAAGTAGTTGAAGAAGTAGATGTTGATTTAGCAGAACAGCAAATAAGTATAACAGGTGTTGTTTATGCAGGTACTGATAGTGAACCACTACCCGGAGTAAGTATTATTTTAAAAGGTACAGCTACAGGTACAACAACCGATTTAAATGGTAAATTTAGCATGGAAGCCTCACAAGAAGATGTGTTGGTTTTTAGCTATATTGGTTATGTATCTCAAGAAGTTACTGTAGGAACAAAAACCAATTTTACTGTAACATTAGAAGAAGACTTAGAGCAACTAGAAGAGGTAATTGTAGTAGGTTATGGTACGCAAGAGAAAAGAGATGTAACGGCTGCTATTGGTTCTGTATCTGCTAAAGAAATTTCTGAATTACCCGTATCAAACGCAGTATCTGCTATGCAAGGTAGAGTAGCTGGTGTAGACATTACTCCGCAAGGTGGTAGACCAGGTCAAAATGCTACTATAAGAATTCGTGGTCGTCGTTCTATTAATGCTTCCAATGATCCATTGTATGTAGTAGATGGTATACCATTGTCAGGAAGTATTTTTGATTTTAACCAACAAAATATAGAATCAATAGAAGTTTTAAAAGATGCTGCTGCAACAGCTATTTATGGTTCTAGAGGTGCAAATGGCGTTATTTTGATAACTACTAAAAGAGGTAAAGCAGGAACTATTAATGTTTCTTATGATGGCTATTATGGGGTATCTAAGGTAATTAACCAAGTAGATATGATGAACGGGCCGCAATTTGCCGACATGAAACGCGAATCTAGAAGAAGAGATGCGGATGGTAATGCTGCTTGGGATGGCACTATACCTTCAGATGATATCGTATTTGAAGACCCTGTAGAGCTTATATCTATTGAACAAGGTAGATCTACTGATTACCAAGACTTAATTTTCTCTCAAGGTTCTCAAAATAGCCATCAGGTGAGTATTTCAGGAGGAAGTGAAAATACAACTTTCTCTATTGCTGGTGGGTACTTTAAAGAAGAAGGTATTATCAAAACGATGGATTTTACCAGATATACCTTAAGTATTAATGTAGATCAAAAAATAGGAGATCGCATAAGAATTGGTACCTCTACAATGCTTTCAAGATCTATTCAAAACTGGGCGAGTAATCCGGTAGGAGAGGCACTTTCTAACAACCCTCTAGGTGTTCCATATGATGATGAAGGAAACCTGATATTCTTACCGATTATCGATGGTATTAGAACAAATCCATTGGCAGAAATTGTAGATGGTGCCTACCTAGATGAAAGAAAATTTAATAGAATTTTTGCTTCTATTTATGGTGAGTTTAAAATCGCTGAAGGCTTAAAATATAGGGTGAATGTAGGTCCTGATATTAGAACAAGAAGAAGAGGTTTGTTTCAAGCAAGTATGACCAATGCAAGAAGAGGTGCTGCGCCAAATGCTGGTCAAGAATACAGAGAAGAATTTGCTTATACACTTGAGAATATATTAACGTATAACAAACAACTTGGAATTAACCATGATTTTGGTGTTACGCTACTACAAAGTATACAAGAAGATAGAGAAGAAAATACAAATATATTTGTAACAGGCTTACCTTATGAGTCTCAGGAGTTTTACAACATAGGTAGTGCAGAAGAACCAACCGGTTTTGGTAGTAATTTGATAGAATGGAGCTTAGCTTCTTATATGGGGCGTGTTAACTATAGTTATAAAGATAAATACCTTTTCCAGTTTACATTAAGAGCTGATGGGTCTTCTCGTTTAGCTGATGAAAATAAATGGTCATACTTCCCAGGTGTTTCTTTAGGTTGGAGAGTAATAGATGAACCTTTTATGGCTGGTCAAACATTTTTTGACGAATTGAAACTAAGAGCAAGTTATGGTCAAGTAGGTAATACTTCTATCGATCCTTACAGAACACAAGGTAGATTAGCTAATACAACTTATGTATTTGGAAGTTCTCCAGCATTTGGATATAGACTTAATGAAATTCCAAATGATCAATTAGGTTGGGAAAGAACTTCTACTACTGATGTTGGTTTAGATTTCGGGATTTTAGGTGGTAGAATTTCTGGTTCTATGGATTTCTATGTTGCAAATACTACAGACCTGCTTTTAGAATTTCAACTCCCATATACATCAGGGTATAACAATGTACTTCAAAATGTAGGTGCTACCAGAAATACCGGTTTCGAATTAACACTTTCTACAGTAAACTTCGATTCTCCAAGTGGTTTCCGTTGGACAACTGATATTAACTGGTTTACCAATAAAGAAGAAATCGTAGAGCTTTATAATGGTGCAGTTGATGACCCAGGAAATAACTGGTTTATTGGAGAACCACTAAACGTTTTCTACGATTATCAAAAAGCTGGAATCTGGCAAGCAAACGAAGCAGCAGAAGCAGCCGCATTTGATAATTCAGAACCAGGCTATATAAAAGTAGCAGATTTAAGTGGTCCAGAAGGTGTGCCTGATGGTAAAGCTGGTCCAGAAGACCGTACAATAATTGGTACTGATGTGCCTGACTGGTCAGGAGGTATTACCAACCGTTTTGAATACAAAGGGTTTGACTTATCATTTTTCTTCTTTGCTCGTTGGGGCCAAACAATCAGAAGCCGTTTCCACGACTCAAATAATTCTTTATTTGCGAGATATAATAACCTAAACGTAGATTACTGGACAATTGACAACCCAACTAATGCTTATCCAAGACCAAACCTCAATCAGGAAAGACCAAGGTATGTATCCACTTTAAGATACTTTGATGGCAGTTTTATCAAGTTGAGAAACATCAATTTGGGTTATAACTTCCCAAGCTCTATTACTGAAAAACTAAAAGTTAAATCATTAAGAGTATATGCCTCTGCACAAACACCTTGGTATTATGCTAAATATGAATCATTTGATCCTGAAACAGATGGAGACATTGAAGCGGAAGATCTTCCTTCTAATAAGTTATTCTTAATGGGTCTTAATATTAGTTTCTAATTAGAAAAATTGATGAAAATGAAAAGATATATAAATATAATTTTAAGTATGGCTATTGTGGCTTTCTTTAGCCAGTCATGTGAAAGTTTTCTAGAAGAAGAGTTGGTAACCGACGTTTCTGCTGGTTCTTACTACCCAACTCCAGACGGTTTTGAAGATGCAGTAAGGGCTTGTTACACACCAACCAAAAATTTCTGGGGACAAGAAATAGGAGGTACTATGACGGTTTTTGGTACAGATATTTTTACCAATGGTGCTGATGGTAGCCACAAAGGTTTTAATCAGTATGATACTCGATTAAACCCAGCAACTCAATATGCGCGTGATCTTTGGAGAGATTTCTATCAAGCAATTAATCAAACAAATGCAGTTATTGGTAGAGCTCCAGATATTGATTTACTAGAAGCTGACAAAACTTTAAGAGTAGCTGAAGCTCGTTTCTTAAGAGCACTTTATTATTTTACTTTAACCAAGCATTATGGCGATATCCACTTTTCGCTTGATGAAACACAAGGGTTAGAGCTAGAAGCAAACAGAACCTCAAGAGAAACCATATATGCTGATGGTATCATTCCTGACTTAGAGTTTGCTATAGCCAATTTGCCAGAGACACAAAGTGATTACGGCCGTGCAACTAAACCAGCAGCAGAGTTTTTACTTGCTAAAGTGTATTTAACCAGAGCTTATCTTACATATAATGATAGCGATTTTCAATCAGCTTATAACTTAATGAATGGTGTAATTGAAAATTATAGCTTTAGTTTAATAGAAGATTGGGGTTCTCTTTGGGGGATAGACTCACAGGTTAATTCAGAAGTAATTTGGACAGTACAAAATACAGATAACTGGTTGATTAATGGAAATGGTAATCGCTTCCATTTATACTTTTTAATGGAATATGACAAACTACAAGGTATGCAACGTGACACAGAAAATGGTAGACCTTGGAAAAGATTTAAGCCTACAGACTTTATGTTAGGTTTATGGAATAGAGATATTGATGTTCGCTATGCAGAAGGGTTCAAGCATGTATGGTATGCAAATTTTGAAGGTAGTATACCGACAGATGGCTCTGGAAATCTTCTATATAATATCGGAGATACATCTGTTTTTTTACCAGGTGTTGAATGGACACAGGCAGAAAAAGATGCAGTGCCGTACGAAGTTTTTTCACCAAGTGATTATGACGAAAGAGTATTTGCTTCTGTAAATAAATTTATAGATCCAACTCGTCCAGATCGCCAGTGGGAAGCAGGGCAAAGAGATTTTATTGTAATGCGTTTGGCAGATGCTTATTTGATTGCTGCTGAGGCGCTACACCAACTAGGTATGGATGATGAAGCTGTAGATTATTTGAATGCAGTAAGAGTAAGAGCTGCTTATCCTGGTTCTGAAGATGCGATGAAGATTACAGCATCAGATGTAGATTTAGATTTTATTTTGGATGAACGCGCTAGAGAGTTATTTGGAGAAATGCACAGATGGGAAGATCTAACCAGAACAGGAAAATTATTAGAGAGAGTGTCATTATATAATCCAGTTGCAGCAGCGAATATTCAGAGTTTCCATGTATTGAGACCTATTCCTCAAGATCAGATTGATAGAACTCCTGCTGGATACGAACAAAACTCAGGATATTAATAATAAGTTAACATGCCGAATTTTTTAGCACTAACAAGGCCCACAACTCGTATTGTGGGCCTTGTTACTTAGATCAGTTCCTAATAAATTTTAATTTTATCAATAAAAAATTGGATTATGCAATTATTTTCTCACGTTTGGAGTTTTTTCTTATATATTTATGCTCTAAAGGTAAGAATAATGATACTTATAATAGAGGACGATGAAATAGATGTTTTGATCAATGAAAGAATGATCAACAAATATCAAGGCAATATCAAGAGAGTGATTGCCAAAAATGGTTCTGAAGCGGATAATATTCTAAATGAATTAGCAGCCTCTGGTAATTTTCCTGAGAAAATTATACTTGATTTGATTATGCCGATTATGGACGGGTTCCAATTTTTGGATATGTATGCATCAAAATTTTACCCAAAATATCCAGAGACAAAAATTTATGTGTTGACTTCTTCAATTCATCCGGCAGATAGTAAAAGAACTAATATGTATCCATTTGTTGGAGGACATGTTATTAAACCTTTGAGTGCTGCAGGTATTAAAGAGATATTTGATTAAAATAATCCTTAAACATTTATAGAAGGTACTGTGAGAGCAGTACCTTTTTTTATTTCTAAAGATCAGATAAATCTTTATGTAAAGCATTTTATATTGTTTATTTGATAACTATATTTTGGTCTTTTTAAAAGTTTTATAGCTTAATTGTAATTAAAGAGAGATGAATCATCAGTTAATAAAAGACATTTTGTGTGAGATAGGCGAAGCGGTTTGTAATAAAGTAATCAAATCTCTCAAAGAGCAATCCATAGAAACCCTTTCGGCAGTACATGAAGAGGCAGCCGCAGATACCATATATCAGATTGATAAAGATGTTGAGGATATCATTGTTCCATTGTTAAAGCAACATTCTGAAAGTCTGGGAGGAGTCGTATTGTTGGCTGAGGGCATAGAAGAAGAGAGTGAAGGAGGTTTCAAGCTGCCAGCCAGTGATGGAAATGTTGCCGTAAAAATTATAATGGACCCCATAGATGGCACCAGAGGGATTATGTACGATAAAAGATCTGCGTTTTTTCTGGCTGGTGCAGCACCAAATAAACCAGAAAATCATCTTAGTGATATAGAAGTTGCCGTAATGGTAGAGTTACCAACAACCAGAAGTGCCTACAGCGACACGCTATGGGCTATAAAAGGGGACGGAGCAAACAGGTTTAGTAGACATCTGGAAAGCAACGAATTGAAAGTATTGCCTTTAAGACCATCAAAATCAGCTACACTATATGGTGGTTTCGGTCAAATTTCAAGATTTTTTCCTCCGGGTAGAGAAATACTGGCAGCTATAGAAGAAGACATGTTGAGTGAGGTTTTTCCAGATGCAGAAGAAGGCAAAACCATTGTTTTCGAAGATCAGTACATTTCTACAGGTGGGCAAATGTATGAGTTATTGGTTGGTCACGATCGTTTTGTTGCCGATGTACGAACATTGTTAAATAAGCGACTAAAAGCAGAAGGAAGGAAAAAGGGACACATTTGCCACCCTTATGATATTTGTGTGATTTTGATTGCAGAGGAAGTGGGAATTGAGATTACCGATGGCTATGGTAACAAGTTTGATGCGGCAATGAATTTATATGATGAAATAGACTGGATAGGTTACGCCAATAAAGAAATTAAAAAGCAATTAGAGAAACCATTGTTCAATGCCTTAAAAAAACACAAGCTATTAGATTAAAATAAATAATGCACTAACTAATATCAGCCCAAAAGCTATTTTTTCAACATTAATCAATTATTTATGTCTTACGATCAGCTAATGTATGTTCACCTGGTAACTGTAGTGCCCTGTATATTTATAGGTGCTTTTTTACTTTTTTCTAGAAAAGGTCAAGCTATTCACCGTAATTGGGGTAAAGTTTATATGGCTTTAATGATGTTTACAGCTTTTGTTAGCTTGTGGATGCCTGCAAAAGTAGGAGGGAATATTCTAGGTCATTTCGGATGGATACACACTTTTAGTTTATTAACTATTTACACAGTACCAACGGCAATACTTGCTATTAAAAAAGGTGATGTAAAGTCTCACAAAAGGAAGATGATTATTCTATATGTTGGTGCAATAGTAATTGCTGGAGGTTTCACATTAGCACCCGGTAGGTATTTGCATGAAGTTTTTTTTAATTAAGAAAAGTAGAAGATTAAGGCAAGTACTTATAATTGAATTAGCACTTGCCCTAATTCCTAACTTACATCTATTCATTATCTAAAGGGAAGTTTTCTGGATCAATTTCAAATGCTTTTATAGCATCTTCAATTCCTTCTGCATATCCGTAAAGTTCACTATTTACTTTTGATCGTAGGTAATAAGCCTCCGCATGATTCTTATTCATTTCGATTAACTTATCAAGTGTATTTTTAGCGTTGGGCAAATCCTCTTTATTATAATAAAGAATGGCTATGGCATAATATGCATCTTGATAAAAAGGATCTAAGTCAACAGTCTGCTTAAATTCCTCTAATGCGAGTTCTACTTTGCTTTCTTCTTGTCCGTAAATTAAACCTCGGTAATAGTATGAAGGAGCAAATTCTGGGTTTATCGCTATTGCTTGATCACAATCTGACATGCTTTTTTCAAAAAGACCCAAATCGTAATATATAAGTCCGCGGTTAGCATAAGCAACAAAGCTTTTCGGGTTTATATCTATTGCAGAAGAATAGCTTTCTATTGCTTTTGATGGATTATCTTCTTCATGAAAAATATTTCCTCGGTTTATGTATGCATCTTCATATTCAGAATCGATTTTAATTGCAATGTTATAATCCGTCATGGCTTCTTCATAATTACCTAATTCTTTTTTAAGCAAACCTCTGTTATTATAATACTCAACATTTTTTGGGTTTATCTTAATTAGATGATCATAATCTTCAATTGCATCATGTATCAAACCTATGTTTTCTTTTAAGCTGGCTCTATACACGTAAGCAAACTCACATTTCGGATTTATCTCAATACATCTTTTAAAATCATCGAGTGCTCTGTCAGTTTCACCTAGTTGTTCATAAGATCTTGCACGGTTATTATATGCCTCAAAATCTTCTGGTACAAGTTTGATTAGCTGTGTATAATCTCTTACAGATTCTTTATAATTCTGAAGGTTAAAATAAGATAATGCACGGTTATATAAAGCGATTTCATTATCAGGTTCTAATGCCAAAGCTTTGTCACAGTCTTGTACTGCTCGCGAATGATCTTTTAAGTCTAACCATAAGCTGCCACGGTCTACATAAGAACTGGCAATCTCTGGGTTGAGCTTAATAACCAAATTAAAATCTTCCATAGCGGCCAAGCGGTTGTTTTGCTTGTTATATGCCCTGCCTCTGTTGCTTATATATTCAGTATTATTTGGGTCTATTTCTAATGCGGTATTATAGTCTTCAATAGCTTTTTCTAACTGAAATAATCTTGAATATGTGCTTGCCCTTAAGTTATAGGCATCACTATATTGATCGTCAATCCGAAGTGCATTATTTACATCTTCAATTGCAGCTTCAAAATCACCAGTTCTTTCATAAAAAAGGGCACGGTAATAATAAGCTGTAGTATAACCCGGATTAAGTTGAATGGCTTTATTATAATCTTCTAGTGCATCATTTAAATCTCCATAAGTAAATTTTGCATTCCCTCTCTCATGGAAAACAAAAGCATCTGAAGTATGGAAAGATAATGCTTGGTCGAAATGTGTTAGGGCCAACTCCCATTTGCCAATACTAGCCTCCAAAGTTGCAAGGTTACATAAAGCTTCAATATCATTTGCTTTAATGTCTACAGTAGCACTGTAATCTTTAATTGCTCCTTTGTAGTCTCCTAACTTTGCTTTGGTTAATGCTCTGTTAAAATAAGCATCAGCAAAATCTGGTTGATGCTTAGAAGCATTATAAAAATCTTTTAGTGCATTATCAGGTTTATTGAGCTTTAACCAAACATTGCCTCTGTTTAAAAAAGCTGCTGAATATTTTGGAGCAATCTTTATTGCTTCATTGTAGTCGCTTATAGAACCTTCGTTATCATCTAGTTTTTCTTTTACCATTGCCCTTTTATAAAAAGTATGCGCAATATCTTTATGAGGCAACTGTAGCGCTTTATCATAATCATCAAGAGCTTCTTGATATTGACCTAAATAATAAAGTTGCAAGCCCCTGGCAGTATAAGCATTCCCATTATCTGGCTCTGTATTAATTGCCACTCCATAAATATTTATGGATTTTTTGTAGTCTTTTAGGTAGGCATAGCAATTTGCTTGCGCCATATATGCTCTATAAAATGATGGGTTGAGCTCAATGGTTTTTCCGAAAAAATTTATTGCTTCTTCTTTTCTATCATTATAGTAGTATAAATCACCCAATTGAAAATAATACTCATACCAAGTTGAATTTATTTCAATTGCAGTTTCTAAATCAGAAGATGCTTCATCAAACTTATCAACCTGCTGATAGCTTTTTGCTCTGGCAAAATAGGCAAAGTCTGCTTGCGGATATTTTTTAATAAAAGCTGTAAACCTATGAGCAGCTTTAGTATAATGATTAGATTGATAGTGAGCGATGCCCTTATAAAAATCTATTTCAGGGCTTACAGGCTTGCTTTTAATGCCTTGGTAGAAAGATAATGCACTCATTGCTTTCCCATTTAGTAGATGCAAATGCGCATAATATATCATTTTTTGATCATCATCGATCTCTACATAGGTATCTATCAGTTTATTTATAAGAAGGTCTATCTCTCCATTAGTAATGCTGAGTTGATTGTAAAACCAATCCCAACTTTTAATAATAGAAGATTTGCAGCACTCTTCCATTATTTCATTAATCAGTAAAATTGAATTTTCTAGTTCATCATTTTGAGCAAATTGAATTGCTTTGGTGAACAGTAAATTACATTGTTCTATATTATTAATGCTATTTGAATGTTTGGATTCAGTTTTCTTAGAAACAGAATTTTTTTGGTTCATAGCTAGTTTAGATCTTTCGAATAACAAATTTGTGAAATTTTAATACCTGTAAATCAATCTTACCAGCAGAGTCTACAGGATTTACTTTCTCGGTTCTGCCAATTATAACAAGAATAAATAGTATAAGAGCTGAATAACATTAAAAAATATTTGATGACTAATTTTCTTGAATAGTTTCTATAGCAACAAAAATCTATTTTATAGTACGTAAATCACTGACTAAGTATACTAATCTAATCAAAAACTTTTGCTCTTTAAATTATAATTCTACCTCTCATCAAATTTTAAAAGTCGTATTTGCTTTTTGTAGACCAAGTTTGTTTATTTGTTAGACAAAGGTGAAACTAATAATTTATGAAAGGGACTCATCTCGGAGAGTTTGAAGAGATTGTACTTCTTACAGTAGGCATATTGTACGAAGATGCTTATGGATTGGCTATTACAGATGAAATAGAAAACAGAACAGGTAGAAGTATTACCATTAGTTCTGTACACAAAGCACTTAACAGGCTAGAAGCGAAAGGCTTTTTAACCTCTCAAATGGGAGGTGCAACCGAAGAGAGAGGGGGTAGGCAAAAAAGACTCTTCACATTAACAACCTATGGAAAAAATGCTTTAAACGAAGCCAGAGAATTAAGAAACAGTATGTATTCGGCTATTCCAAAAATGCTTTGGCAGCAAGGTTAATTAACCAGAAAAATACACACATACATTTATAAAGCTGCTACTTTATCAGCTTAAAAGGTCTATTATGAAAAAATCAGAACCACCCAAATTAGCAGAAAAACTGCTTCAATGGTTTTGCAGTGAATCTTTATACGATGAGATAAGTGGAGATTTATTCGAGCTTTACCAACGAAGAGCGAAAAAGATGGGTAAGCCTTATGCAAATTGGTTTTACTGGTTTAATGTATTGATGTTTTGTAGACCTTGGGTATGGAAGCAAACAAGAAGTTTTCAATTAATAAATAGTGCGATGTTTAGTAATTATGTGATTACCTCCCTCCGAATTTTGTTTAGAGAAAAGTTGTACACAACGATAAACTTAAGTGGTTTTATTGTTGGTATTAGCAGCTTCTTACTTTGCTTTTTGTATGTTAGTTATGAGTTTTCGTACGATCAGTTTTTAACTGACAAAGAGAAAATTTTCAGGCTAGATTATTTTATCCTCAAAGAGGGGCAGCGTACACAAAACACTGGTGGGCCAGTCCCATTGGCAGCAACTTTAAACAACGAAGTTGCGGGCATAGATGATTATGTGAGGATTTGGTCTGCATCGCAAAGCTACATTGCTTCAAAAGAAACTTATATGCAAGAAAATGAGGTCTGTTTTGTCGATAAATCTTTCTTCGAAGTTTTTTCTTTGCCATTGTTATTTGGAGAAAAATCTGAGGTTTTAGCTAAGCCCAATTCTATAGTTTTAAGTAAACATAGTGCGCAAAAGTATTTTGGTGAGGTAGATCCCATAGGTAAAATACTAAAATATAAAGGATATCCGGCTAGTGAGATGGAACTGGTAGTTACAGGTGTTATGGACAATTTTCCAGAAAACACCCACCTCAAAGCAGATATGTTAATTAGTTTGGAAGGGGTAAAAACCGAAGCTGATAACTGGGGTTCTTTTAAACCTGTGTATTCTTATTTTAAATTGTCTGATGTTACACAAGAGTACAAAATAGAGTCACTTTTGCCTGCTTTTAAAGAAAAGTATCTTGCTGATAGAGTTTACGAAGACAATTATTTTGAGTATGATTTGATAAATGTAGCAGATATTCACCTCAGCTCAAGAACTCAGTGGCATCTTAAACCTGGAAACAGTCTAGATAATCTCATTTTATTTAGTTGTATTGGTGCATTTATCTTGTTGTTAGCTTGCATCAATTATATTAATCTTTCTGCAGCCGGTTCAATATCAAGAAGTCGAGAAATAGGTATAAGAAAAACGTTAGGAGCTAAGCAAGGTCAATTGGTATTGCAATACTTGAGTGAGTCATTATTAATCAGTTTTATAGCTACCATACTAGCAGTAATTTTGACTAAGTTAGCTATTCCTTATCTTGAGAAGTTTGCTGGAATTACTATCTTTTTCGATTTGAAATCAATAAAAACTTTCTCATTTATATGCATTACAGCATTATCTACAGGTTTGTTATCAGGTTTATATCCAGCATTAATTGCATCTAAATTTCAACCAGTAAAAGCCATTAAGAATAAAGTAAAAACAGGTGCTTCCACCTACTTTTTGCGGAAAGGCTTGGTCGCTTTTCAGTTTCTAATTTCTATTTGCCTTATTGGTTTTACTTTGATAATTAACAAGCAGATTGATTTTATATTAAATCATGACTTGGGGTTTAATAAAGAGCAGGTAGTAGTAATTCCTTATGGAGATAAAGAAAACGAATCGACTTTGTTAAATGCTTTAGATGAACAATCTTTTATTAAATCTGTAAGTATATCTCAAAGTGTACCGGCATATGCGGGTGGTTACGATGGAAGATTAGCCACAACACCAACTCTAACAGAACCTATCCAGATTAGAAGCATAATTACAGACAAAGCATTTGCTGATACCTATCAACTAGAATTGATAGAGGGCAGAAATTTTGTGAAAGATATGCAGTCTGATACAGGAGCAGTATTATTGAATACGACAGCGGTTGAAATGTTGGGTTTTAAAAATGCCTCAGAAGCAATTGGTAAAAAAGTGAGATGGTCTAATTACTTTGATGGATATGTAATAGGCGTGGTAAATGATTTTCACTTGGGTTCTTTTCGTGAGAAAATTGCTCCCGTAATTCTGCTTAATAAACCGCATTGGTCTTGGTGGAAAGGATACCTTTCTATAAAAATGGAAACTGGGAGTAGTATTCAGCAAAATTTAGAAACACTAGAGACCATCTGGAAAACGCATCAAGCTGATATCAATTTTAGATATTTCTTTACAGATAAAAACTTTGAATCCCTCCATCAGCAAGATTTAAAATTTAGAACCATGAGCCGGATATTCTCAGCTATTGCAATATTATTGGCATGTTCAGGGCTTTTGGGAATTACATCTTACCAGATAAAAACCAGATCAAGAGAGATTGCAGTAAGAAAAGTGTTTGGGGCAGAAACTGGCTATTTGTTTTTAAAGCTCAACAAAGAAATATTCTTGGTTACTATATTTTCATTTATAGTAGCAATTCCTATCCTATTTATGCTAAGAGCTAACTGGATGAGTGTATTTGCCTACCAAGTAGAAATAGACTGGTGGAATTTTATTTTGGCAGGAATACTAGCGGTTTTATTGGCAGTTTTAGTTTCAGCATATCACATATACACACTTGCGAACACCAATCCTGTTAAGATTATTAAGAATGAATAGCAATCATTAATTTTTGGTATATAACAATGTGCAGTTGGGTTGTTAATGAATTATTTTTGATATTTCTAATAGTTATTTTTAATTACTTACTTATCTGAGTGAGTATTTACATATCTGAAACAGTATATTTTGAGTGTAAAAAATGCAATTTTATTTACTCAAGGGGTTTAAGTAATAGTTACATATAACAAGCTGTAGTAACTACTATTTTTTCGAATGTGCGACTTTAAGATGGTAAATAAAACTATGTTTCAATTTTTAGAATATATAAGATTAATAGACTGGGCAATAAGTAAGAATAAAATAGTTTTCGACGCCTTTATAGTTAGTTTTTGAATTAAAAGAATTAGTCATTTTAATATGAGTTAAGTATGATTTATTCATTCGAAACAAAGGTGCTCAGGTCTATTTTAATGGGTATAATGATTGTATCAGTTATTATTGTCTTTTGCAATTTTTTAGTAGAAGGACAATCAATAGTTTATGTTATCCATGTTATATCTTTAATTTCATTTAGTTCTTTATATTTATTTCTTAATAAAACAAAGAAATATGAAATTGCCGCTCTACTTTCAGGAGTGGTTTTTTTTATGTTGATATTGTTAAGTTGGTTTATTGTAGGAGGATATTATTCTCATGGACCTTATTGGTTAGTTCTATTAAATGTGGTATTAATCTCATTAGCAGTTAGGAGATATAGAAAAATCGTTACATTATTTTGTTTCGTATTATTGTTAGTATTAGTTGGTATGCAAATGTTGTATCCAAAACTGATTGCTCCTCCTACAGAACTAACAATTCGACTTGTTCCTTACATGGTCGTAATTAGTTCATCTCTAGTTATTTTTTTTGTCTATACTTTAAAGGAAAATCTAGATATAGAAAAGGATATAGTAAATGAGCAAAACATAATTCTCACAGATCAAAATGATATTATTCAGGAACAGAATAATGTAATACATGAGATAAATGACTTGCTCGAACAAAAAGTAATTGAACGAACCAAAAAACTAGAAGAAAAGCAAAAGGAACTAGAAGAACTGATAGTAGCTAAAGACAAACTTTTTGATGCACTTCATAAAGAAGAGTTATTTTCTAAAAGTTTATTATCAAACCTGCCTGTGGGTATTCTTGTATTTGATTTAGATGGAGATATTGTTCACACAAATACGGTTATAAAAGAATTCTTACAAATGGATCAAGTAGACTCTGTCTTAAATATAATTGAGAATACTTTTGTAAGGCACTACGGAATAGACCAGTATTTTTACAGGGCAAAGCAAGGTATTAAAACCATAAACAAAGAAATATTTCTTGACTTTTCTAATGAACTTAACAGGAGAAGTAAAAGAGATTCTCAAAACTGGATTAAAATTTCAGTAGTTCCTGTTCAAACAAATAGTAGAAATCAGGTTGAAAATATTTTGTTTCTGATAGAAGACATTACAGAAACCAAAAGGGTAGAAGACAACCTTAAAATATCAGAAATTAGACTTAACTCTATCATAGAGAGTACAACAGATTACATAGCATTGTTTGATAGAAATTTTAGTTTATTAAAATGGAATAATAGTTATGAAAGATTACTAAAAGATAATAAAGGTTTAAGTATTTATACTGGCCTGAACCTGCTTAAAAACTACCCAAATGAAATAAAAAGAGACAATTGGGAAAAGCTAATGCGTAGAGCTTACCAAGGCGAACATGTTCAGGTATTTTTAGAATTGAACCTAATAAATAATGAGACACAACACATAGATTTAAACCTCTATCCGGTATATGAAGGGGATGAGGTAATTGGGGTTACGCAATTTGGTAGAAACATTACCAACCAAAAGAAGGCTGAGCTTAAGTTAGTAGAGCTTAAACAAAAAATGTCGCCAATCTTAAAGACTTTACCAATTGTAGTTTGGTCTATTAATAAAGATGATAAGCTTACTTACATACAAGGTAATGGCTTAGACGTGTTGGGGGTTAAAGAAAATATAGCTGTAGGTAAAAATTTGTTTGAATATTTTGGGGATTCAACTAGTAATAATGATTTAATTAAAAAAGTTTTTAGCTCAAATAAACCCGAAAGCTTCGAAGTAAATGTAGGTGATTTAACATTTAGAACTTATACAGTTCCGGGAGTAAATGGAATAGGAGAAAAAGAGCTGATTGGCATTTCGATGGATATTACAGAAAAAAAATCCATTGAACAGCACCTTAGAATAAGTGAATCTTATCTTAAATCGATTATTAATAGTACCAAATATGCGATTTGGGCTGTAAATACAAAAGGAGAACTTACACTTTTTAACAGAAATATGGCTGCTTTTTTTAGAAAAGAATTTGGAGAGCAGTTATACACAGGCAAAAAGTTATTAGAATCTGTTAATCATATTCATCGCCATGTTTGGGAGGCAATTCACGAAAGAGGTTTCTCGGGTAAAACAGCATTGTTTGAATATGAGATTAACAATGAGTTTTATGAAATAGTAGTAAACCCAATTTACATAAACAATGAAATAGAAGGGATAGCCGTCTTCTCAAAAAATATTACTGCAAGAAAAAAATCACTCGACAAGCTAAAAGAAAGGGAAAGGTTTATAGATAATGTATTAAATACAGTACCGGTTCAGGTATATATAGATGAGGTAGATAAACAAAGTGTACATTATGTAAATAGGCCAAATTATTACCAATATAAGTATAGAGATAATAGTCTGATTGATTTTAAAGAGCAACACATTTACGATCTTTGCCATATAGAAGATCTTCCTAAACTGTATGAGCATTATCATGCTAGAGAAGCAGGTTTATATCATCAAGCATCAGAAGTAATTGTAAGGTTAAAGGATAACCAAGGCAATTGGAGATGGACAATGATTAGAGAGGTTTCATTAAAGCTGAAAAATGAAGATGGAGGCAAGAAATTTCTAGGTGTCGCTACTGATATTCACTCTTTAAGGGAAAAAGAAAATGAATTAAAACAGATTTCTAATAAGTTGATGTTGGCCACGCGAATTGCCAAAATTGGTATTTGCATTTTTAAACCTAAGAGTGGTGAGATGATGCAAGATCAACAGGCAAGAGAATTACTTCAACTTAAAAATGAATCTGAAATATCCTTAGAGTTCTTTCTAGATAAAGTAGTAGATGAGATACAAAAAGCAGAGCTGGAAAACGCTATCTATCACCCAGAGTTGTTTAAAAACCACAAGCTAGAAATTTCTCTTGGTTATGGCAAAAAGAAGCAATCACTAAAATATTTTGAGTTAATTGTTACTCCTGTTGTAAATGAAGGCGAAGAATGTGATTCTGTAATTGGAGTAATATTCGATAAAACAGATTCGCGAAACAAGGAGATCAGGCTTAGACAAAAGCAGAAAGAAGTGCTAGAAACCACTAAAAAAGTGGCTGAATATAAGTTGATGGCACTAAGAGCTGTTATGAATCCACATTTCTTGTTCAACTCTTTAAATTCTATTCAATACTTTATTGCACTCAATCAAAAAGCAGATGCACTCTCTTACCTGTCTTTATTTTCGAAGTTAATTAGGAAAGTGATTAATAGCTCTGTATCGGGTAGTATATTGTTAAAGGAAGAGATTGAGACCATAAAATATTATGTTGAGTTAGAAAGTATGAGGTTCGAAAATAAGTTCGAATTTGATTTCTTTATCGATCCAGATTTAAATACAGAGGGTATTCAAATTCCATCTTTGCTTATTCAGCCATTTATTGAGAATGCTATTATTCATGGTATTAACAACAAAGAGGGAAAAGGATTTTTGCAAGTGAGGTTATTAGACATGGATAATTTCATCAAATGTGTAATAGAAGACGATGGTGTAGGTAGAAAACGAGCTATGGAAATTAAAGGAGAAAATCCACTAGGGCATGTTTCAGTAGGAATGATGCTCACACAAGAGCGTTTAGATATTATAAATAAAAGCATCCCAGTACAAACCAAAATTTTAGATTTAGTACATAACGATGGGAGTGCAGCAGGTACGAGAGTAGAATTAATAATTAAGATAAAAGAATGATTACAGAAAAGGAAGTTCAGGTAATTGTTGTTGATGACGAGAAAAAAAGCCGTGAAAGCTTGGTGGTTTTGCTCAGCGAGTTTTGTAAAAGCGTGCAAGTTTTAGGTTCTGCCGGAAGCGTAAAAGAAGGACTTAAGTTAATTGAGGAGGTTGATCCAGACATTGTTTTTCTGGATATCCAAATGAATTCTGAAACAGGTTTCGACTTGTTGAGAAAGTCTTTGCCTACTAGTTTTGAGGTGATATTTACAACAGCTCATTCGGAATATGCCATAGAAGCAATTAAGTTTTCTGCACTAGATTATTTGCTTAAACCTATTGATATTCAAGAACTTCAATTAGCTGTAAGCAAATACAGAAAAAAATCTTCTGACAGTAAATTATCTCAACGGCTCGAAACGCTCATAGATAATTTTAAAAATACAAAGTCAGAATCTTTTAAAATGGCTTTATCAACATCAGACGGGCTAATTTTCGTAAACCTTTCAGAAATAGTTTATTTAGAAGCAGATGGCAGCTATACTATGTTTTACTTAAAAAATGGTGAAAAACATCTGGTAACCAAAAACCTTAAAGAATACGAGACTTTATTAGCTCCAAAAAACTTTTTTAGAATACATAATTCTTTTGTAATCAATCTAGGAGAAATTGTAAAGTATGTAAGGGGAGAAGGTGGTTATGTCGTAATGACGAATGGCAAAAGTTTAGATGTTTCTAAAAGAAAAAAACAGGCATTTTTGAGTAAAATCCATCTAGATTAATTTAGAAATTACGATTTCCAGTTTTTAGATGAATCCGCCCACTTATTAGAAAGTTTCTACCAGCTTTAAATTCACACTATTATTATATAGGTGTTAAGTATAGTTTAGCTAAAGAACAAAATGGCTAGATAATACAAATGATCAACCTATCAAAATACTTAGCATCGAATACCAAACTTTTAGAAGCTCAAGACACTTTAGCGCAGTTAAAAAAAGAGATTTCATCTGCAACACTATTTGTAAAAAAAATAGAAGAAGGAGAGCTTGATACACCATACCCAGGTGTAAACGAAAACGACTTTAATGCTAATTCACTTTCTGGTTCTTTAATTAGTATGAGGAACCAACTTAAAAGCATGAGTGAGACAGAGTCTCAAAGAAAGTGGATTACTGAGGGATTGGCTTATTTTAGTGAAGTATTAAGAAAAAACCAGCAAGAACTCGAAGAAACCAGCTATGAAATTATTTGCAATCTGGTAAAGTATGTAAAGGCTAATCAAGGTGGCATTTACATAGTAGATACCGAAGAGCAAGTACTTGAGCTTAAGGGATGCTATGCTTACGATAGGAAGAAGTTTATAGATAAGAAGTTTGAGTTTGGAGAAGGGCTTATAGGGCAAATTTACTTAGAGAAAGAAACACTCTTAATGAGTGATATTCCTGATAATTATATCAATATCACTTCTGGTTTGGGCGATGCACCTCCTCGCTCAATTGTGATTGTTCCCCTAAAAGTGAATGATGAAGTATTAGGAATTATTGAACTGGCCTCGTTTACCAATTTTGAAGCTTACCAAGTTGAGTTTCTGGAAAAACTGGGCGAAAACATCGCTTCTTCAATCTCTACTATCCAGATCAACGAAAAAACCCAAGAGTTACTGAGTCAAAGCCAGAAGCAAGCAGAAGAGCTAAGAACTCAAGAGGAGGAGATGAAGCAAAACTTGGAAGAAATGCAGGCTACACAAGAAGAGCTTGCCAGAAAAGATGCTGAGTCTCAGAGTGTTTTATCGGCTCTAAATACTGCTTATTTTGTTGCGGAGATTAACAAAAATGGAGAGGTACAATCTTCCAATAAACAACTTACTAATCTAATTAATAAGGTATTTGGTGTACACCATATCGAAGGAGAAAACTATAAAAAATATAGTAACTCGAAAGTATCTTTTGAGAAAATTATAGAAGATGTATTTAATGGTGGTAATTCTTCAAGAGTAGCTTCATTCGCAGCTAACGACCAGAAAAAATGGTTATTCGAGACTTATTCTCCAATTTTTGATAACCAAAAGCAAATCAAAAAAATTCTGATGGTGGCATCAGATATTACTCATGGAAAAGAGCAGGAGTTAGAGCTTGTAAAAATACAAGATCAGATTATGACCGAAAAAGGTCGTATGGAATCTTTCATGAATAGTTATACAGATGATATTTTTATACTAGATAAAGACAGAGAAGTAATACAGGTAAATGCATCTGTTAATGAAAAATTTAGGAATGTAGGTATAGAAGTACAAGTCGGCTCTTCGGTGTATAATTATGTTGAAGACAATGATGATGATGAGCTATTAAATAAGAAATTCATTGACTATTGCTACGATTCAGTTGCCAAAGGTGAAACTGTATCTTCTGTAAGAAAATATTATTTAGGCGATCAAGTAGGCTATTATAATGTAAGCTTTTTTCCACTAAAGTCTGGCGATGGTGTAATTGGAGCAGGTTTAGTTTCCAGAGATATTACTGAGCAGCGTTTATTGCAAGATCAAATAATCTCTGAGAAAGGCAGAATGGATTCTTTTATGGACAGTACAAAAGATCAAATTCTGTTGCTAGATATAGATTTTAAGATTAAGAATGCGAATAAGCAATCGAAAGATTTTTATAAGAAGAATGGGCTGGAAATAAAGGAAGGTGAGAATCTATTTGAGTACCTTTCTGAAGCGGATAGAAAAACAATGAAGTTAGACTTCGAAAAAGTTTTAAAGGGAGAAACTTTAACTTTTGAAAAAGAAGTTGTTTTTCAGAATGCTTCAAAAAGCTATTCACAAATCGTAGTATTTCCTCTAACAGTGGCTGGAAAAATTGAGGGGATAGGAGTGATTACAAGAGATATTACTGAGCAGAAGTTACTTCAAGATCAGATAATCGAGGAGAAGGGGCGTATGGAATCCTTCATGAACAGTACAACTGATAATATCTTTTTGTTAGATAAAGATGCCAAAATTGTACAGGTAAATAATACAGTATTAGAAAGCTACGGCAAAAGAAATATTGAAGTTCAAATAGGGATGTCATTGTTTGATTTGACTACAGATGACGACTTGGAGAACATGAAAAGGCGATTTAATAATGCCTTAAGCGGAAGAGCTAGCAGCGAAGAGAGTAAGTACACTATGGGAGGTTTCGATAATTACTTCCAAAGTAATGTTTTTCCACTTAAATCTCACGATGAAATAATAGGAGTTGGCATTGTTAGCAGAGACATTACAGGACGTAAAATGTTAGAACTGGAATCTGCTGCTAAAAATGAAGAACTTCTTGCCAGTGAAGAAGAGTTGAGGCAAAACATGGAAGAGCTTTCTGCTACCCAAGAGGAAATGCAGCGAGTGATGAAGGAGATTCAGGATAGTGAATCTTTCATGAAAGGCCTTGTTAACTCAACTACAGATACCATCTTTACCATAGACAAAGACTTTAAGTTGATTGTTTATAATGATGTATTCCGTAAAACTTGGGAAAGTTTTGGTTTTAGAGTAGATAAAGGAATGCATATGTCTACCTATTATACAGATACTGCAGAGTGGGAGACGTACGTAAAGCTTTTTAAAAGGTGTTTTGGTGGCGAGCAGTTTACAACTAGTGGAAGCAAGGAGATTGGTGGTGATATGCACTATTTCTTATTTGTGTACAGCCCAATTTACGATGTTTCTAACAATGTGATCTCTGCCGCAGTTTTTGCCAAAGATGTTACTGAAGAAGAACTTACTAAGCAGCAAAATGCAGAATTACTAAAAGAAACCCAAGAAGTTGCAGACGAGCTAAAAGCGCAAGAAGAAGAACTTCGCCAGAATATGGAAGAGCTTTCTGCAATACAGGAGATGGTAATGCAGGAGAAAGGTCGCATGGAGTCTTTCATGAATAGCACCACTGATAACATTTTTATACTCGATAAAGCTGGCGATATTATTCAGGTAAACGAGCCTGTAAAAGAAATTTTCCGTGCACAAGGTGTTGAGGTAAAATCAGGGATGTCTCTCTTAGACCTTACAGAAGAGCACCAAAAAGAAAGCATCAAGAATAATCTTATAAAAGCTTCGAAAGGTGAGTCAACAGGTGTAGAGCTTAAATACACCTTCGAAGGCTTTAATAATTACTACCACACTCAAACTTTTCCTTTACAGTCTGATGGAGAGGTAATAGGCATTGGTGTAGTTACCAGAGATATTACAGATCGTAAAAGGTTAGAAGAAGAAGCGGCTAAGAAGCATGAAGAGTTAATGGCTAGTGAAGAAGAATTGAGGCAGAATATTGAAGAAATGATGGCCATTCAAGATCAGGTAATTCAAGAAAAAGGTCGAATAGAATCATTTATAAATAGTACTTCTGATAGTATAATGCTATTAGATACTGAGGGTAAATTTATAAATCTGAATAGTAATGCCGCTGACCTATTTAGCCAGTCTGGAAAAGCAATTAAAATTGGTGTTCCAATTTATGATTATATTGATGCAAAAGTTGATAATGAGAAAATAAGAACCCGTATTAATAATGCATTAGCAGGCAAAACCGAAATTGAAGAAGAAAGACACGATATCGCTGGCAATAAAGTCTACTTACAGGTTCATACTTTTCCTTTAAAATCTGAAGGTAATATAATAGGTGTGGCACTAATCACCCGAGATATTACCGAGCGCAAACTATTGGAAGAAGAGGCAGCCAAACGCCACGAAGAGTTAATGGCTAGCGAAGAGGAGTTGAGACAAAACATGGAAGAGCTTTCTGCAACTCAAGATGAAATGCAGCGCATCATGGTTGAAGTTCAGAACAGCGAAGCATTCATGAAAGGCTTGATTAACTCTACCACAGATACAATCTTTACACTCGACCACGATTTAAGGCTGGTAATCTTTAATAAAGTATTTAGAAATACTTGGGAGCAACTAGGCTTTAAAGTAGAAAAAGGTACTGAGATGCAGGTTTTCTACAAAGATCCTAAAGAGTGGGATACGCACGAGAGCCTTTTCAGAAGAGCATTATCTGGTGAAGTTGTTACACTAAACACAAGTAAAGAAATTGGTAATGAAACGATGTACTTCGATATCATTTACACGCCAATACGTAACAATTCTAACAGAGTAATTGCTGCTGCTGTCTTTGCAAAAGATATTACAGAAGCAGAAATTGCCAAACGCCAGAATGCACAATTATTAAAAGAGAGCCAACAACAAACGGAGGAGTTAAAGGCGCAAGAAGAAGAGCTTCGCCAAAATATGGAAGAGCTTTCTGCCACTCAAGAAGAGATGCAGCGAATTATGCTCGAAGTACAGGATAATGAGGCATTTTTAAAAGGCTTAATCAACTCTACTTCCGATACTATATTTACTGTAGATCGCAACTTAGAGTTGATCAACTTTAACAAGGTGTTTGCCGATACATGGGAAAGTCTTGGTGTTGAAGTTGCAAAAGGTGTAAGCATAGAAACCTTTTACACAGACCCTGAAGAGTTAAAGCAACACAAAAGCTATTTAAAGAAAGCGCTTTCTGGTGAGCAGTTTAACTTAAACGTAAGCAAAAAAATCGGCGAAACTGTAGTCTATTTCAGTATAGTTTACAGTCCAATTGAAGATAAAGATGGAAAAGTGATTGCCGCTTCTATCTTTGGTAAAGATGTTACACAAGAAGAGATATCTAAGCGTGAGAATGCAGAATTGCTAAAAGAAAGCCAGCAGCAATCTGAGGAGTTAAAAGCACAAGAAGAAGAGCTTCGCCAGAATATGGAGGAGCTAACGACTATCCAAGATATGATTCTTGAAGAAAAAGGCCGAATGGAGTCTTTTATGAATAGCACTACCAACAGTATTTTTATTCTGGATAAAGAGGCAAACATCATTCAGGCAAATGCTGTAATTAAGAACTCAATGAAAGAGTACGGCATAGAAGTGACAACAGGAATGTCGGTATTCGATATTATTGCACCACACGAAATAGAAGGTGCTAAAAAAGATATTGAGCTCGCTTTAGCGGGAGAGACGACCAGAAAAGAGGTGAGTTATGAATCTGAAACCTTAAATGGTTATCTAGATATTCAGACATTTCCATTGTATTCTAATGGCGAAATAATAGGGGTTTCTATTGTGTCATCTGATATTACTGAGCGCAAATCTCTGGAAAAAGATGCCGCCGCCAAGCACGAAGAGCTAATGGCTAGTGAAGAAGAATTAAGACAAAATCTGGAAGAAATTTCTACCATGCAAGATATGATTGTGACTGAAAAAGGTCGTATGGAATCTTTTATGAATAGTACTTCAGATAACATCTTCTTGCTAGATAAAGATGCAAATATTATTCAAGCGAATGATGCTGTAAAAGAAGTATATCGCCAGCATAATATTGAGGTAAAAGTAGGGATGTCTCTTTTCGAACTTGTAACAGAAGACGATAAGAAAAACATTACCAGAAATATTAAAAATGCACTCAAAGGTAAATCAACCAACGAAGAGAAAAAATACGATCTGGGTGAATTCAACAACTACTATCAAACACATACTTTCCCATTAAAATCTAACAAAGAGATAGTAGGAGTAGGTATAGTTACCAGAGATATTACCGCCCAAAAAAGAACTGCTTTAGAAGTTGCTACCAAGCACGATGAGTTAATGGCTAGCGAAGAGGAATTAAGACAAAATCTGGAGCAGATGAAAACCATACAGGAAATGCTTAATGAGCGAAACTTGGAAGTGGAAAGTATTCGCCAAGAGGGAAAAGCAAAAACTGAGGCATTACTAAAAGAGCAGCAAGAAATAATGAAGAAGTTTGAAAAACGCTCTAAATCGAGAGAGGCAGAACTAATGGAGCGAATTAAACAACTTGAAGCTGCTGTATCAAAAAAATAATTTTACGTGGCGTATCAATAAATGAATATTTTAGAAAAAGAGTATGTAAAAGCTGAATATCTAGAAAGCCTAAAAGCTATACTTCTTAACTGGTACGAGTTGCCAGACTCTAAAAAACTTACAACTACCTTGTTTGTTTTACGCGAATTTATCGAAGAGCAAAATATAAAAAACTGGATAGTAAATACATCTCAATTATATGCGAGTAAATTGGAAGATGAAGGCCAGGTAATTTATGCCTGGTCTTCTATACTCATCAATGCTGGTATATCTAACAAAGCTATAATCGTATCAGAAGCTAAATACAATGCTATGGAAATAGAGGAAATAATGGGAACCATTAGCTTGTATCACGATTATGAAATGAGATTTTTTCCCGATTTTAAGGAAGCCAAAAAATGGATTGAAAAAATGAATTCGATACAAGGAGAATAGCAAACTTCTGACGGAGATTTACTTTATGCATCATTTAAAACTAGATAAGCAATTTAATATTCAGGAGATTTCAGATGGAATAAAGCAAAACTTTTCAACTTACTGTTGCAAAGCTGAAGGCAATTTTCTTTTTCAATTTATTCAACCTCAAATTCCTGTATTAGACATTATGGAAAACCTGATTGCCAGAAGTTTTGCTTCTTACAATTGTGTTTTTATTAATGAGCAGCAAATGGAAAATATGAAATTTGTCTGCACCATTTTGCCATCTACCGTTTCTGAAGAATACTCTTGGGATTGCTGGTTATACGAAGTTAAAGCAAATGCTTTTGAAGAGATGTACCTTCAAGAAAAGTTGGAATTTCAACATTTTATTTACAAAGTATCGCATGACATACAAGGCCCGGTAAAGTCTATTAAGGGATTACTATCGCTACTTGAGACCGAAAATAATTCTCAGCCAGTTCAAGATATACACTCAAAAATTTTCTCTCTAACAGATAGACTCGACGATCTTATTTACAAGCTATTAGATATTGTAAATATAAAATCAAAATCGCGAGTAGAAGCAAGAGCAATAGATTTCGAAGAGATTATTTATAAAACACTTGATAAAATAAACAAAGAAAAAGACATAAGTAATTTGTTTTTTAAAGTAGATAAAAAGGCCGAAACTGAGTTTATAAGCCAGTATTACTACATTGAAGTTATATTTCAGCATTTAATAGCCAATGCTATAGAAGCCTTTGAAGATAAGAAAGGAGGAGAGTTAAAAATTACTATCGATAAAAATTTAAATAATGAATTAGTACTTGAGTTTAGAAACAATGGACCAACAATTCCAGATGATTTTTGCCAGAAAATGTTTAACATGTTTAACAGAGGTAAGAAGATTGGAAACCATCCTGGTTTAGGTTTGTACCTCGTTAAAAAGACCGTAGAAATTCTGGGTGGAAATATCATTTGCTTCAACGATTCCGACGAAGTATGTTTCCGGTTAACATTGCCAAACATGGTTTACCTAAGAGAAATTGCCTGATTTTTTGTTACTCATTTACCTAAAAGCTAACCCTCAATTTCATCTAGCTTTTCAACCCCTACGTAATACAAATCAAACTTTGCAGGATAAACTTAAAAATCGCTGTATGAAATGAAAGGATATAACTTAATATTACCTCAAATTATCAAAAAGGTTTACTATCGTCGAGTAATGCGATTTTGTCTTGAAATTAGGCTGTGCATTGTTTAGTTATTGTAACTTTATTTGCTTAAATTAACATAATATCATTTAAGCAGATTTTGAAATACTGAAATTTAAGGAGAAATGAGTCTGTTACAACACTCTAAAAATTTCTACAGAAATAACAGTAATCACCAACAGTGAGGTTATGAGTTTATAATCTTCTTTGTAAACCATTTTATAACCTATTACTCTTAATATCAGAGTTGGAAAGGTTGTTACTGCTGCAAATATTAACCAAAAATCAAATATGAGTTCTTCTAAATTATCATATCCACCGATTATTATTACCCTGATTATCAAATAAATTGAAGTAGTCAATTAACTAGATATTTATTTTCAATTTTTTCTTGAACTTCATTGATGGAATTTTCATCTATTAGAAATTCTTGATTTAGAAATATTTTTAGCGCATCAAATAAGAATGTAAAAAACTCTTTTAACGGATTACTGCTATTCTCAATAATTTCTAAAGGCATCCACATTACCCAATCTACAAGCTCATCTCTTTTATTATAATATGGCTTTTCAACTCTTGGTTTAGTAAGTTTTTTGTCATCAAAAAGTATTGATATAGTGAATAACCAATTTTTTTGATTCCTAATTTTGTCACTAACATTCAGAATACTTTCTAATTCTTTATT
>NZ_CP111062.1 GCF_026250525.1 Chondrinema litorale | reverse complement strand
TATACAGACATCTCTCCCTTTAGGTTTGTGGTATATAATTTTTCTTAGATTTAAAAAGTAAACTGATAGGGTGAATCATCATTTCTCCTGGGATTCCATTGTTGATGAAGGCCCACCAATCGATTCGATCCCTATCAGTAATTTTTAGGAGCAGGTTTCAGATAGAAATTTGGGAATCCTTAAAGATCGTCCCATTCCATTAAAGGGTTTGAAAAAAGCTCCATTTACAAAAAACACTTTAAAGATATGAAAATCATGCATTCTGTAGGAATTGATGTAAGCAAGAAATCCTTTGATGTCTCTATTTCAAAAGAAGGACATCTGTTTTATCTAGGCAGTTACACGAATAGTAAAAAAGATATTGTTGTTTTCATAAAAGACATGAAAGGTCAGGGACTCTTGCCTAAAAATACTTTATTATGTATAGAACATACTGGGATATACACACAGCTACTACTAGAGATACTCTATGGTAAAAAATGGCAGGTATGGCTTGAACAGCCGATCAACATTAAAAAGTCTTTGGGTAATCGTAGAGGCAAAAATGACAGGATAGATTCACTACGTATTGCTGAGTATGCCCAAAGGTTTCAAGATAAGGCCATTCTATGGCGAGCTCCCAGAAAACAGATGGTTAAGCTCAGACAATTGGTTTCTGTAAGAGCCAGACTACTCAAAGCAAAACAGATGATATCAGTACCAGCTACTGAACTGTGCTCTATATTAGACAAGGATACCAAAGCTATCAATACCAAAGTGATACAAGAACTGGCAAACCAGATAAAAAAGGTAGAAGCAATGATAGATGCTCTCATAAAGGATGATGGTAATCTAAAGAGGCTACATGATATTATTGTCTCTGTGGCTGGTGTCGGAAAGGTTACCTCATGGCAAATGCTGGTATACACCAATGAATTCAAGGATTTTGACAATGCTAAAAAATTCGCTTGCTACTGTGGAGTTGTCCCATTCGAGCATAGTTCAGGAAGTAGTATCTATACAAAACCAAGAGTCAGCAATCAGGCCAATAAGAAAATGAAGGAACTTCTACATATGTCTGCCTTATCTGCTACACAGATGAAAGGTGAACTCAATGATTATTATCTAAAAAAGGTAGGAGAAGGAAAGAAAAAAATGTTGGTATTGAATAACATCAGGAACAAGCTCATTCATCGGATATTCAAGTGCATCAAAGAAGACAGGAAATATGAAAAAAATTATAGGTTTATACTTGTTTGAACCATAGAAATCGATGGACTGCCCCCTTATATATTTTTAATATATTTTGGGCAGTCTATCGGGAATTTTAAGAAGTTCTGTAAAATAATCTTTAAACCACTTATCACACTGAATACCAGCACTTTACAAAAGTGTGACTTATTTCTTCATTTGAAGATATGAAATATCTAGTATTGTAATTATATTTTCGATTATATTCAATATATATATTCTTGAGAAAATCGCCCTTACAGATATATTCAGCCCACTTTTTGACTATAATTTTTCTATATTTTCTTCTATAATATTTCGCAAAAAAAGATGGTAGATCTATTTTTACCTATAATATGGGACTATAATTATATTTTTGATTATATTTAATTTATATCTTTTTGAGGAAATAAGCTCCTCAGATACTTCTAGAACGCTTTTTGACTATAATTTTTCTATATTTTTTTCTATAATTATCTTTAAAATGAATCCTATATACAAACCTGTCCAATTAGATGTACAAACTCACAAAAATTTAACGCTTCTAGCAAAAAGACATAAAAGAAGTATTAAGCAATTCACTATAGACATGATCCAGTTTTTTGAAAAAACTGGGATTGATCCCGCTGATGCGAAAGCTTCTTCTTTAACTGAAGCTGTACAAAACCTAAAAAGTGAAACACTAAAGATCAATCAATTAAATCAAGAAATACAAACTTTACACGACACCATTAAAAGAGGCTTTACAATTGTAACAGATAATCAGCAAGGATATACCAATTCTACTAAAGATGCACTAAATTTATTAATGGCTGAAATTATCAAAATAAATCAATAACCTTATTTAATTCCTATTGCTCATGAGATTTCTTTTTGAGGATAAATTATTGTTGCTGAAAGTATGTGTTAAAAACTTCTTTTTTAGAGTAGTACTTCTTTTACTCTCATTTTTCTTTCCAACATTTATTGCAAATGCATATGATACTGTATTTGTAGCTACCAACTTTACTACCCATTTATTATTTGAAGATTCTATCATTCATACAGAATGTTTGCCAGCAATTTCTCCCGTTTATGATGAATCTGGCTTTATGGTAGACTCTGTGATGCAAGTAGGATTAAATATCGATCACAATAAAATATATCTTTATGCCAATACCAATCAATTACCAAATGCTAATTTGTATGTAGAAACAACTACTGGTATCTACATGTTTATCCTTGTATATAAGGAAACTCCTAAAAAACTTTTTTCCCATATTGAAAGAAATAGTGCTATCTATAATAATAAAACGGCTGGTAATAATAAAGTTATTACAAATAGCATTACTGAAAATACCGCTCCATTAACTCATGAAATAACAACTAATACAACAGCCTTTTCTAATTCAACCTCTGAAAGGAGAAATAATAATACTAGTAAATTTGATAATTACTGTGAGCAAATTATACAGAAAGAAAAATTTCAAACTGCAACTGCTAAAAGAGATATGAGGATAGAGTTTGCTGTAAGTTATCCTTATACTTCAGGTGAGTATACCTATATTCATGTCTATTTGAATAATCTGTCTAATATTCCTTTTAATCTGAGAGGGGATATTTTATTTATTTCTAGTGAAAAAAGCAAAATAAAAAGACAAACTGTAACAGAAATAAAACATGATCCTGTATTTGTCTATAATCAAAAATCAGAAAACATTCAAAGAGGATTTCCACTACATACCATTTATGTTTTCAAAAATTTCACCTTACAGGATAGTAAAAAGCTTTCTTTACATTTAATTGAGAAGGATGGAGGACGAGATATTACACTTACTTTAAATCATAATTATCTTCTAAATGCCAAGAATTTATAACCTATATTGACTTCATTTATAATCGAGATTTCATATTTCTTAGAGTATTATTATTATTTAGAGTTACTAATGAATTATTATTCATTGTTTGTTTTGTTTCTACTTTCATCTCAATAGCTGCTTTTTGGTTTTGATCTCGACTGATTGATTTTTCTAGTTTTTCAACGTCATCAGTATACACATGGCAACCTTTATTTCCTCTGCTAACATCCACATACCACTGTTTTAACCCTGCAGCCTGGTGGCTATCTCCTGATATTACAGGAATAACATAGTTTAAGGTACTGCCCTGAATGCTATGAGAAGTACGAGTATATGCATAATCTAAAAAACCAAAATCTTTTGGAAGCCTTATTCCATTTTCAAACTCTAACTCTTTGCTATGAAATGCCTTCACTTTAAGAATCTGACCATTATATACTCCATCTTTTTTTGAGTTGAAATTTATTTTTATCATCTCACCTTTTGCAACTGCCATTTTTTCCTTTCCATACACATTAAATTTAATGGCCTCACTAATGGGTAAGACAGCTTTTTTTTGAGTTTTCAAATCTTTTATAAAAATACCTTTATGATCTATACTTATTACCTCATGCCTACTAGACTTTACAAATCCCTGCTTTATTCCATCTATTCCTTTTGAGTTTTGAATAAATTGAATAATATGACCTCTTTCATAATTACTTGTATCTTTTCTTTCTGCTATTGTCCAATTTTTAGACTTGTAGACAAACAAAGATTTATCTTTATTATCTAAGAATTTTCGATCTTTCAGTTCCTGCCTAATTGCAAAAGATATTTGATTTTTTTCTTTATGAATAGGTGCGGTAGCAGCAACAGTCATTCCCTTTTCTGATAAGTTAGCATATTGTTTTGCTACCTCTTTATAAATATTATCTCCTTCTTGATGAATCCATTCAAGTCTTTTTAACTGATCTAATGAATCCTTGATCTTACCTTGAGTGATTGCTTCTACTGCAATTTTATAATCCCCCTTTTGTCTCCATATGTGATTAATTTCTGCTATACTCACAGAATCTTTCATATACTTAGAAACCATTCGAAAGGGATTTCCTCTAACTACAGATTCATGTTGGGTTTCATCTCCCATAAGTATAACCCTAGAATTACATTTTTCAGCTAACTGAGCTATCTTCAACATAGATTTTCCACCTAATAACCCTGCTTCATCAATAAGCCATACTTTACCTTTAGCTTCTTCTTGTAAATGAGTCGACTTCTCAAGTATTTGAGTAGTGTTCACATTTTTAAATCCATCTTTTACAAGTACATCTACAGCATTGGTAGTGGGAGCAAATGCCATAAAATCCTTTCCTAAAAGTTCTCGTAATTCCTGACAAGAAGTAGTTTTACCCACTCCTGCCCTACCTTTCACTAAAGTAAATCTATCTCTTGAAGAAAGTACATGCTTAACTGCTGCTCGTTGACCTTGGTTTTCCTTACATTCTTTCTGCAAAAATTCATGCTTAAATTGGTATTGAGTAGCATCTTTAACAATAGGATTTAAAATATTTAATCCTTTTTGAAATTCAGAAAGGATTTTAAGCTCTTCTTTAATAACCTCTATCGTAGTGACTTCTGCTACTCCTTTATAATCTTTCCCAAATTTCAATCTTTGGTTTTCTATACTAGCGATCTCTATCTGTTTTACAGTAGTTTTACCAATTCCATTTATAATGGCATCAGCCATAAATCTACCTTTCTTTACTACACTATTTCGTTCAAAATTGGATTCGATAGCATAGTTCAAAGATCGTTGAGCAGCTACACTCTGTTTTAAATAGTATTGCTGAGAAACTTTATCATTTTGATTTTTTACAAATTGTTTTAACCTATTTTCTTTAATCTTCTTAAGTTGCTTTCTGTCGTTACTACTTAATTGAGCTTTCCAACTCTTCATTAATAAAACTTCTTTAGTTTTAATTTTTTCACCTCGGGTAAACTCTCCTAACTTGTCTCGTTCTTTATCTGAAAGTAGTCGTCCTTTTGCTTGCTGCAATTTCATCTCTGCATTTTTAACTTGTGTGCTTCTCTTAGAAAATTTTTCAATCAATGCTTCTGAAAAGCCCTTAATCTCCCATTTCTTACCTTTCCGTTGAATTTCATATCCTAGTTGTTGCAAATGTTCAGCAAGCGTCGAATGATAAATGGCTTCATAATAGGATAAGTTCGAGATTACATTTCCAAATTCTGCTGCTTTCCATATACCGTCATAGTTTCTAGTATAATTCCAAAGCAAAATATGACTATGCAAAAACATATCTTCTTTATGATTACCTACTGCCCTTGCTGTATCATGGTTAAATACACTCGATAATAAATTTCCAGTATCTTCATTGGCAAAAGTATTTTTTTTGAGTCCAGCTCTTTTTCTTGCCTGTACTTCTAATTCCATATATTTCAACATAGTTTCTACAGCTTCACTATGTGCTTGCTTTATACTATCATCTTTTAGTAAGGCCCATGCAATTGAAACTGATTTTGGAGGAGCTATTACCAACTCTTCATTTAACCTAGGAAGTTTAATATCCCTCACTTTAAGTTTTTCTCTAGTTACTGGATGCCGATTCATGGCTAAAGAATCATACTGTTCTTCTGTTACAGCACCTACTAAACCTAATAATTCCGCTCCTTTACCCACCCACTTACCTTGTGAACTACCACCTTCCTCATGATAGTTTAGATGTTCTTTAAAATACTGTTTTTGAGCTTTCTGAGTATCGGAGTCTTTCCAATCTCTTGAAACATGTCTAAGCATTAGTGAGATTATTACAATGAATTTAATTGTTTTCAATTAGCTTTTTGAGCTACAGATTGTCTATTATTTTGACCTGAGCAAAAACTTTTAGCATCATTTACAATCAATTCTACTTCATCAACAATCTTTTTTTGTACAACTGATAATTTATTCTCAAAATCATCTGAGTCTACTGCATCACATTGATCATTCCCTATCTTCTTGGAAGGGTGTTGAACATATTTTAGCCTGCCTTTAGAGAGTAACCTATAGCCCTCTTTAGTTTGGGTAGATGCTATTACCTCTCCTTTCCTTAAATCACTAAACTCACCAGGCTTTACTCTAGGTTTATTTACTTTTCTGGTAGTACTACTTGTTTTATCACTCCCCTTTTGTTTAGTCTCACTTTTTTCATCTACCTCATCGTCCCCAAATATCTCACTCATTTCTTTAGCAGTTTTCCCTTTTGAGTTCATAACAATCAAGTTATAAAAACCTTGAAAGAACTCTTCCGCCGTATTTTTTAATTCTAATCCATAAGTATGGCTATTTTGCAATGCTGCGATTATACTACCTCCACCTTCTCTTACTGTGGTGAGTATATGGTTTAAGTCAGGAATGATATATTTACTCAGTTCTTCAAAGAGCACAAACCATTCTCTTTTCCCTCTGTTTCGCATCTTATTCATGCCTATTGATACAATTGTTGAAATCAATGGGGAATAAACTGTTTGCATATCTTCATTACACCCAATTGCCAAAACTCCACCATTCACATTGTTGTTTAGATCTAAAGAAAAGTCATTGCGTGTAAGCAAATACATAGAAGGTTTATCATCAATCTTGGTAAGAAAGCTTCGCAGTTTCCCCAAGGTACCACTAGCTTGTTCACCTGCACCATTGGTAATACAACTTCTAATATCAGCAACCATAGGTTGGATATCAATATTTTCAGCCATCATTGGTAATACTTTTTCTAACTCAAAATGGCATACTAAGCGAATAAGATGAGGAATGGTACAATAAGCAGGATATGATTCTTTTAAAAAGAAAATGATAGCAGCAAGTAAACTCTCTGCCGAATCAGAAAAATAAGCATTTCCTGTATCTTCTGCCCTGGCTAGGTTTTTATGTAGAGTCATAGCTACTAGCTTTGCTTTAGCCATATTATCTACTTCTTTAAGGGGGTTGCATCCTAATGAATGTTCTGGATTATGAAATGACAAATAATAAAATGGGTATGACAAATTGTATTTACCATACTTTTCCAAGTAAGTTGCATAGGCTGTTTCAGCAATGTCGTGTTGCTTGTAATCTACTATTATTCCACATCTTTTATTTAAAATGAAACTATGAACGATTTGCTTTAATATAGTGGTTTTACCAAATCCAGATCCACCAATTAAAAGTATATGATTTGTCCAGTCAGTGATATTTAGCCATCCTCCCTGAAGATATTTCATTGATAAGGCCATATGGGAATTTACCTTTCGATGTATTTTGAATTTGACTTTCCGTTTATGATCATGCAAATTAAATATTGCTATAATCCCCAGAATATTTATCAGCCACATCAAACTATAAATAATCAAATCATACCCCTGATGTATATAATGCAAGAGACTATAATAATTAATTTGAATTACTACTCCTGCAACCAATAAAATAACCCCTAAAAAAATATTACCTCCATATTGTTGCCAATGACTTTTCCATTTAAATGCAAAGGCAATCAATATTATTAATTTAAGAACTACAAAAATTATTGAGTCAAAAAAAACTGTGACCAAACCAGAATAAAGAACATAGCTTTCAATCAATATGAAAGCTGAACCAAGAATTAATAAAGTAGTAGTAATAATATCTTGATAGATAAAAGTGGGTAATTTAATTTTAGTTTCAGGGCTGTTTTCAGTTTGCATGTCCACTAGAATCAAAGGAGACATCAATAAAAAAAATAACCCAAAAGGAAGAATTATTGGAAAATAAATAAAGATGATAGTATATAAAGCAATAGCCAATATTGTAGTAATGAGTGATGCTGTTTTACTACTTTTTTGCAAACAGGCTATAAAAATACTGAGTGAAGGCAACAGAAAAGTTAACATCAAAAAGATCTTCTTAATGATTTCTACAGGAATCTGATGATAGATTGCTAGAAACTCATCAGTTGTTAGGTTCATTTCTATTAGCCAAATTACAAGCAAAACGCCTATAATAATGAATTGAATAAATACCATAGAAATAGTATCTCTCTTATGATCTTTCATCCCTTAAAATTTAAGATTAGTATATATTGAAACTTTCAAGGTTTTAACAATACCTCTGTTTTTGCATTGAGCACAATAGATGATTCAGCAATTTTTTTCTTTGCCGCATTAATAGTTACATTTTGTAAAAGAGGAATCGCAGAAGTATTGATAGTTGCACCTGAACTACTATTAATCGCATCAATTTTGGCTCCACGTGCTAATTGTTGTTCTATTAAGGAAGGAGCAAAAAGACCTCTTGTATTGTCACCAGCATCATATGCATGTAAAACCAAGTTATTTGTTTGGATTTCAATTTCTAGTCTATCTTGTGCAAAACTTACCATACCATATAAGAAAGTTCCAGCACTAATTTTTTCCCCTTTAATAATAGCATCTTTTATTACTACAAGTGTCACTCTTGAGCCATCTCTAACTTTGGTTTTCTCCCAAACTTGAACCATTATTTCAATACTACCTCTATCAAATGAATGACTCCCAGAAATTGGAGTACCTTGTTTATACCTTCTGAAAATTCTAATTTTTGATGTTGATTGCTTCACTGATAGACTATCAGATACTGAAGATATTTTAGCTTTAGGTCTTCTATTTTCTTCTTGTGTCTGAGTAGTAACACTAGTTTCAAGAATGACTTTTGTTTTTTGTTTTTTGCTTAACTTAGCTTGATTAACATTAACTTCTTGCTGGCTATAATCAGCCATAGTAACAGTATTTTCTTTTTTACTTTCTGTTTTTTCTTTAGGAGACAAAAAACTAAAAAAACCTGATGTGCTATCTTTTTTAAATCTACCTTGTAACTCATTATAACCACTTGGCTTTCTATCTTCTGCTACCTTAAAAAAGTCTTCATTATTCTGCTTATCAAGCACTTCTTTTTTTTCACTATTAATATAAGTTTCTTGTGTATCTGTTGATTCTCTTACACTAATTTGTCTAAACTGATAAGCACTTAAAAGTAATGGTACTGTAGCTATAATGATTATACGAAATATTGTGAATTTCACTTTAAAAAATTCCATGGTATTCTATATATTTTTCATTAGATATTTAAACCGATGTACCAGCTTTTATTTAAAATATTGGACTGATATCTACTATTTTCATCTCCATAAGTATCGCCCCATCTGTGTTTATAGAATTATTAATGGACAAATCCATAATTTTGAAGACCAGAAATAAATTACGCTTATTTACTTCTTCTGCATTGATATAAAGAGATTGACTGCCATATACTACTCCAAACGCTGGATCTGTACTCATATCAATTGCTATAGAATCAATTTGAACTCCTGTTCTTGCAGATGTGTAACTCCCTAGAATATCAATCATTTTTTCTTTTTGATGTTGAGATTTCACATAATTTAAAGCGCCTTCACTAAGAAGGCTTTCTGCTTGTATGAGCTGATATTCATAGTTTGAGCTTTTTGCAGCAAAACAGAGTCTATAAACTTTTTCCACATGATTCATATATTGAAACTTTCTTTGATATGGAGTATTAATACACCGACTATAAGCCTCATTCACCTCATTTTTATATTGCATATAGATTATTGCCACTGTTAGCATACAAGCTGCAGAAAAAACTAACAACATATTTCGCAATAAATCAAAATCGCGTTTATATCTTGGTAATGAAAGTACATCTTTTAAGGCAGGTACTTTAGTAATCTCTCTTCGAGTTTTCATAAAAAAATAGATTTGGACTGTAAGATTGATAATTTCCCTATTTCACCTTAAGACCAAAAGCAGCCAATTTTTTGCCGACTGGAGTCGCTTGTATCAAATTGGAGGTGAGTGTCATGGAAGAATTAAAAGCTTGACCTATTGTATCTCCTGTACCTATAATTAACCCTGTTAAATAAAATGCCGAAACATATAAACCAAAGATGGATACATTCAATCCTAACCGTCCAATAACTTCTGTCAGTTTTACATCATTTCTAAGTGGGTCTCCAGTTTGTAAAAGATTTGTAAGCATAATCTCATACACATTGGCATTTAAAATATGTAGTACTGTAAATACAAATAATGTCTGTACAAAAGCTCCCATCCAACGTAATCTTGCCTTTTCAAAATAAGGTAAAATAGAAAAAGCCAATGCAAATGGACCAAGTGTGAACAGTATTCTATGAGATACTAATGCGAAAATCTGAACTGAGGTCCCTACGATGTAACACAAGCAAACAAATATGCTATCGATAAGTAAAAAAATTATCTTTTTGTAATTTAGATTGATCAATACATCCCAAGCATTCATTTTGGTACCATCTGGTTTTAATATTTCTTCTCCAGACAATAAAGCCTCAGCCTTTTCTTGATTTAAAACACCAACATTCTCCAACTTTACATTTTCAACAATATCGTTCATATCAGGAGCTGTAGCAGTATTAATTGCCTCTATCAAAAAATCTACGAAACTGAAAATTGGATAATAAGCCCATATGATACCTATTACAATAAATCCTTTAATTACTCTTGAAACATCAAAGTATTTCTCTCCACTTGTTTGCAGTGTAGTTTTTAAGTAGTTGTGTCCTAAATCTATCATAAAAAATACTTTAGCCACTAATCCAGATATTATGATCATTTTCACAGTATGATCACTTACTACATTAGTAACTATATCAGCCTTTAGCATTTCTGATATCACATCTTTCATATCAGTTGAATTTTGTTTTCAGGAGTTTATAATAAGTATTAAATACAAATTGAATTACTAATAGCGAGATAAACTGCTCATTTCAATGGCAGCTTTTTTCCAATCTCCTTCTTCATCTAAACTATTTCTTAGCTGGTTTACGGCCTGATTTAACTCAGCTAAAGTCTGTTGAGCTTCTTCAAATAAAACCAGCGCATCATTCATCGTTTTAATTCTATCACTTTGAGTCATCAAAACATCACTCATGAGAACTATATTAACAAAGTCAATTGAAGCTGTCATTTTAACTATTGCTACATCGTAATTAAAACTAACAAAACAATTACTTGCAGCAGCATCCATATTTAATGTAAGATCTTTTGTCGTACAAACTGTACCCTCTATGACTGTTAATAAGCGACGCATTGTTTGAAGGTTTTTTGCCCATTCTACTTTTTGTAATGCTTGTCTAACCTTAGCTTCTGCTTTTTCCATTGCTGCAATTGTAGCATTCATCGCTGATACTATTCCGTTTTGAGTCCCCATTTGAGATTCTAATATTGGAGCTGATACTACTCCTTGCGCAAGAGATGAGTTACTTTGTACACTCAAAGCTCCTATTATGATGATTAAAATGTATTTTCTCATTTTATATGGAATTTTCATTATTGTACTTGAGCATTCTCAACTTCTTGGTTAATGGCAGCTCTGATATTACCATACTTTTCTTCTAAGGCTTTAATTTCTGCTTTTTCGCTGCCTACACTGGAATAGACTTTTCGAGTTACTGGAGATACATCATAGTAAAATAACTTGGATATAGAACCGATGCCTTTACCTACTTTCACAAAGAATTGCCTACGTTCTTTACCTCCAGTCTCCATTCCTTTCAATAGTCGTAAATCCTTATCTGTTAAATCGAGTATTTCTCTTTTCTTATCAATATATTGGTTATCAAAAAGCACAAGTATTTCAGTATTGTCTTTAATTTGATTGGCGACACCCACTTTGGCTAGCTTCTCTAAATCTTCTGCTCCTTGAGTTCCTGTATAGACCCTTCCACCATGCTTCTGTTGCGTTGCATAAGAATATCCTACAAACCTAGCCAACACAGGAGATAGAAAAATTTTATGAGCTTCATCAATAATAAATAGCTTATCACGACTAGGGTTTGCTATCATCATTTCATTAACTTGTTGCATCATAATTGTTCCCACAAGTGGTAAAAGCGTACTATCATTTTCAATAGCTTTTAGATCATAAATCACAAGTGGCTCATGTACAGTGAGTGCATTGTTATGATTGAATAAAAATCCATATGTCCCACTTGGCAGATAGGCTTCTAATACTGTTTTAAAAGAAGTAAAATCGAAAAGCCTTTTCTTATCACTGGTCAATTTTCCTTCAAACTCATTGATGTAATTGAAGAATGTTGTTATTTCTGGATTTACTTCTTGATCATTCACATAATCACTATAATATTTGGCAATCATATTAATCAGGATAGCTTCAGTATCTGGTGTAATACCTTCATCCCTTTTCCACATCATGGTTAAAATAGTTCTTAAGAACAATGCCTTACCATCATCTAATAAATACTTTCCATAAGTATCTTTGGATGTTAAAAACAAATTAGTACCAAAACTATCTCTCTCCTGTAAATCAAGATATTTTGCATGATTAAACTTTCCAGAATTCTTTGAGCTATTTCCAATATCGCACTGAAATACATATTCACCTCTCGCTAATGATTCTTCAATTTGACCTTGTAACCAGAAACTTTTTCCAGATCTGGTTTTACCCACAATAAAAGCATGATTAGATGGGGCTATATTTTTCGGAGGATTTTTGATATTGAATAACACTGGTCGCCCAAAAAGATCTGTAAATATGCTTCCTTCTGGATCAGACTTGTAATGTCCTTCTGTATGGAGATAATTAACTGCCTGTTCAGTAGTACTAAAAAAAGTACGGTAATTAGCTTTCATATTTCCAGGACAACTACAGAAAAAAAGATTAGCAATATCTCTGTTTTCAACTACTGCATGAGCACTTTTCATATTGCCAAAAGCTGATTGGGTAAGGTTTGCATATCTGTTCAATACCTTTTCATCGTCATGATTCAATATCACATTTACTGATAATCTACATGCTCTGTACTCTTCCTGTGAAATGTTTTTAATATATCGATACAAATCTTCTTGTTTGTCTATGGCTGATTCTATACCAAATACAGAAAGGAAGTTCAACATCATTTTCTCCTGATTTTTCTTAAACATCACTTTTTCGTTATCAAGCACCTCAATTGAAATATTTAGAACATGATTTACAGGTAAACCCAGACTTATTGGAAATGACATTGTACTTCCCAATCGGATTATTGAAGGTACTTTTACTCCATTTTGATATACTTCTGGAGAAAACATTTTATCAGTATTATAAAATGAACCCACTTCTTGACCTTCTTTAGTAAGTGATAATATTTTCACAAACTGATTACCCACTTTAAAATATTCTCCTGCCCTACCAAAATCCATATTTTGAATAATAGCTTCTCTTGCATCTGTTGATGGTGCATCATAAGTAAGGTTAAAATAATCGTGAAAAGCATTGAGTAACTCAATACTTTTCAACGGAATCGCTTTAATATGCGGAATCATATTTAAAGCATTTTTAACTGTTTGATACTCTACTTCACATTCTGCAATGTATTGATCTACTTTCTTAAAAGGTTGACGGTACATATAACTTAATGCCCTGATATATGGATTATCTTGTATAGGTGATATGCGCCCACTACTATATCTGTTAGAGAAGGTTACATAAAGATTCACATACTGGCGCATTACAGGTCTAAAAGTATAATATCTTTGATTTGCTTGACCAGTATACATAGTCGTGTGATAATCACTTGGCAGCTCAAAAGGCTCAACATAAAAAAAAGATTGTTGATGAACCAAAGTTCCTGCTTTTAAGCGGTGAAGTAAATGATTAAAACCTTCGTAAATGCGATTGAAATCTTCAATGTAATGTGTAAAGACTTCTGGTAATTCCAAACGAAAACCATAAGTAATGTCTCCATTACCATTTACCAAACAATTATGTTTGATTTCTTGAATGGGACAAACTTTGGCAAATTCAGTACCTCTAAGCTCAGTCATGAAATAAGTTTTTTTAATGTTAAACTAGTATCTACAATATGTTTGGGAGATCGGAAAAATACCCATGCACTACTTGTGTAATCAATGTTATGACCAAGCTTTTCTTGGCGTCTTCTTAAAATGTTAGTAAAGAGTATCACCAAAGGAATAATTATTATCAAAAGCCATTGATTGATTATTAAACACACTGATGGAATAAAAGCAGTGGTAAACCACTGCTCAGAAGTTAGACCAAAAAAACGAATGGGTAGATTCATTTTCTTTTGGGTATAATAAGCTTGCACTTCCATGTCTATTTAAAGTTCTACCCACCCAAAAAAGATTGAACTAAATATGGCTGCTACTACCCACGAGATTGCAGCTGTTTTAGCTTTTTGACTACTGTTAGCAAGTAGGTAAATAACCCATATCAAACCAGCACCTAAGCAAGCTTTAATACCCCAATCGAATATCCAATTTATTGTGGCACCTTGAGAACTCAAAGCTGTTTTGAATGCAGATAAATCACGTTTATCTGCTGCATAAGAATTAAGAGGAAATAAGACTACTGAAAGAAAATAAAAACTAAACCATTTTGCCTTTTTTAAAATAGTTTTCATAATAAAAAAATTAAGATTAATGAAATGAATCTGGACTATTAAAATCAATAAATATTGATTTATTTTTCTGCTTAATTAATGCTGGGTTTTTGGGGTTTTGTACACCTTCATTAGCTCCCTTACGATGTACTGCATCAGAAATTTGTGTGGGCTCTTTGCTTGAATTATCAGCAGATAAGAAATTGGCTTCTGTTGACTCCATAGTATGCACATTAGGCTCAACCTCTGAATAAGATTCTTCTTGAGTACTCGCAATTAATTTATCTGAATTGTCTTGCAAATAGAAAAATATGAGACAACCTAATACCCAAACTGCTGAAATGATAAGGGAAAATAGCATCGTACATTTTAATTATGTTCCTTTCAAACATAGTATCTATAGATACCAAAATGCTTACCTATTTGAATAGGTAAGCATTTTTTGCAAATAGGTTAATGATTTCTAAAAAAGGTAAACATTCAATTTTTATCGAAAAAAGCAAGATTATCTCTTATTCTTATATACTGAGGGAGTAGAGCCCTTATATTTTTGAAACTGCGAAATAAAATGTTTGACTGTATTATATCCTACCTCATAACTCACCATTTTGATGGTGACCAAATCATCTGTATCCAGCAAATTACAAGACTCTTGTATGCGTAAAAAGTTCAGCATGTCTGTAAAGTTTTTGTATCCTGCAAGTTTCATAATATCATTCAAATGATGGCGATGTACTTTTAGTTTTGATGCTAATTCTTCTGCTTTTAAATCTGACTGTTTATAAAATTTAGCTTCTATTAATTCATTCAATCTTATCAGTGCTTTTTCCTCATAAGAACTTATTTTATTTGGCTCCTTAAACTCTGTATTTTCAACACTATCTTTACTTGCTCCCTCTACTGTTTTTTCTGATTGAAATTTATAGTATGTGATAATCACAGATACGCCAAAGGCGTAAATAGGTAATACAGTTAAAACAAATGCCAACATGTGATATGATTTGCCAGTAAAGTATGCTAATAAATTTTCAAATAAGTTAGATGTATAATTAGTTTGCAGGCTCCAAAATATCAATACCAACATACTTATACATGTTAGTAACCAACTAATTTTATAAGGAGGTTTCATGGCTTTAAGTTAAAAATTGCTTAGTTTAATAGTACTAAATTATTAGTAAATAAATAAACTTAAAGTATGCATAATTGGAAAAAGGCAACACTATTCTTTACGTTCATCTTCATGCTACTTTTAACAATACGTTTGATTTTACCATCGTCAATAGTAAATAAAGTTCAACCTCAATTGACTATTATCAAGTCTCAAAAAACTGTTGAAAAAGAAATTATTCTACCTCCAGAAGAACTGGATTTAAACCATAAACAAAGTAATAATGTAGAAGAGACAGCTATTTTAAAGCAAGTTAAAGAAGATCAAGAAATCAATATTGAAACAAAAACAACTGCGCAAGACAAAAATCAAACCCCCAAAAAGTATATTAGAAGGTTTTCACCTAAACCACAATCCATAAAGGATGATTCAAAAAAGACAACAAGTTTTACTGCATCTGTTATGGAGGAGCAAGTAATTATACATAGAGCCAAAATAACAATGGTTTTAGCCGATAATTCACTTATACATCCGGAAGTGTTTATAGAATCTGATACTGCTCAACTGATCTTAAAACTGAATAGTTTAACATATAAATCACAGAAAATGGCCTTACCTATCGAAAAAAGAAACCGTTGGATGAATAAAAAACTTGTCTTGGGTAATAAGCAGGAATTTAAATTTAGTACAGATTTATAAATTAAAGCTTTATTAAATCAGCTTTTATAAAATTAGGCTTTTAGGGCTATTATTTAATAGGGTTACCCATTTAAATCTCAAGGTGTAAAACCCATACGATCTACAGGATTATCTTAGCTTAAAATAAGCATATATAAGATGAAAATAGATAAAGGATTAACAGAAAAAGCATTTAAAAACAGGTTTGGGACAAAAGAACAGTGTTTAGCGTATTTACATGATCAGAAATGGAGTGATGGTTATCATTGTCGAAAATGTAGGCATATTACTTTTTGTAAAGGTAAACAAGATTTTAGTAAACGATGCACAGCTTGTGGTTATGATGAATCTGCCACAGCTCATACCCTATTTCATAAGTTGAAATTTGGTATAGACATAGCCTTTGCCATGGTTTATGAGATTGTTACCAATAAAAAAGGCGCTAATAGTATTGAATTAGCCCAACGTTTTGGAGTGAGGCAAACAACAGCATGGTTATTTAGGCGTAAGGTGCAACAGGCTATGAGCAGTAGCAAAAAATTTCCCTTAGTGGATCAGGTGCATGTAGATGAGTTTGAAATAGGTACTCCCCAAGAAGGAGAACAAGGTCGCAGCCATTCAGACAAAAAAGTAAGAGTAGTGATTGCCATTGAATATAGAGAAGGCAATGCAGGCAGGGGGTACGCTCAAATCATAAAAGACTATAGTGCTGAGAGCTTAGATCCTATATTCAAAGATCATATAAACAAAAAAGCAGCAGTAGTTACAGATGGTTGGAGTGGATATAAACCTATCAAAAAGTTATACAAAAACATGCGCTCACAGTTATCAAACAAGGGTGAAAACTTCACCATGTTACACCTGCAAATTAGGAATTTGAAAAATTGGTTGAGAGGCACACATTCCTATTGCGATAAAAGGTTGTTGAATGATTACCTAAACGAATATTTCTTTAGATTTAACCGAAGGAATTTTAGAGAAACCATTCTGGATAAATTACTTGAAAGAATGGTAGAAGCTAAACCTAAATCCTATAGTCAAATTATTTGTACTGCGACTTAGATGGGTAACCCTATTATTTAAATCAAAAAATTTCTTTTTTTTTGTAAAAAATGCGATTAATTCCGCTTAAAACATAATTAAACTAAATAATCGCATATTATATGAACAGTCTGAATCTTTCTTATACTTAGAAATAATCAGTCTTCCTTTTTCTTCCTTTTATTAGAAATAACCCCTGAGTGTTTTTCAATATAAACATTCATAAGCTGAAGGTTTTTCTGGTGTACTTCAAGTGCTTCCTCTAGATGACTTACACCTCCTTCAAAAGTTAAATTAGACATAGAAGCAGCAAGATCTTTGGCTTTTTTTATAAAGTTTTGAAAACTACTCGCCAATAGCTGATCATTTTTTAAGAAAAGTTTTTCACCATCTAAATTTAGCTCGTAAAATTCCAGTTCATCAATGCCTAACTTATGAAAATTGAATTGAAGCTCTTCTTGTTCTGTATAAATATAATCAGGGTCTTTCTCTTTCTTCTTTTGGCAAAAGCTATAGAGATCTGCTATATCAGAAAAATATTGCCTAACTTCTTTACCCTTTTGTGTTTCTTCCATCATAGCTATATGCTTAGCTTTATCTGCTAAAAGCATATATTGTATTAAATCGCATTTGGCATTTTGTTGGGTATTTGGATCGAGGTATAAATAGTCTAAACCTTCTTTAAGTTTGAGATTGCTAATGGCAGTTTTTATCCAATTATAAAATTCAGATTTAACTTCTAAAAAAGTGTATAACTCTCTGGCATCTACAAACTTCTTCTCAAATATTTTATAGGGCTTCATCACTTATTTTTTAAAGATTAAAAATACTTTTAAGATAGTGCCCTACTGTTTTTTCTTACTTGTTCAAAAGTAGCAAAATTATTAATGATCTGATTGATATTCTTTTTATTGTTTCTCTCAAAAATTATTCTTATTGCCCGATTTGTTTAATGTCATCTTCAGGATCTATTTCTTCTGGCAACTTTCCTGTATTCTGTTTCAGTAGATCTCTTACATCAGCATGGTTTCTTTTATGAAAAAATGTAGCATCTTTAAGATTTCTAATATCTGATTTAAAATTATCGTTGGTCATTGCAATAGCAAAATCTCGTGCTTTTAATAGCATTTCGTGTAACTGTTCATCAGGTAATGGTTCTCCATTAAAAAACACTTTTCTACCATCTAAGTCTACTTGCACAAAATCGGCATGAGACCCTCCAATATTTTGGATATTAATATAGAGATTATCTTTGGACTCTTCTAGTTTCAAAAAACTTTCTAATCTTTCATTTTGCCTTAATTGCATTAAAGCTTGTTCAGCCTCAATAAAATATCTTCTAGCTTGTCTACCTCTATCATTATTTTCGACCATAGCTAGTTCTTTGGCCATATCAAAAGTAAGATAATATTCTTTGCTAGGACGCCCTCCAGTACTTTTCAACAAATTTGTTGTAAAGTCTTCACCATCTATAAATCCGTATCTATTTATCCTTTGAGTAATCCAGTTTGAAAAGTCTCTTTTACTTTCTAAAAATTGATGCAGTTCTCTAGCATCCACTAAATTCCCTTTGTATATTTTTATTAATTCCATATCTTAATTTATTGAAGTTTATTGATTTTCAGAATTGTTTTCAAAGTTATTTTTGATATATGTAAAAGTCTATAAAGTTTCTCAAAAATTAAAAAAATACTCTTACACCACCTCCTAAAAACTTTCGTCCTACACCTTTCACATATTGCTGCTCTACACTAGCCAAAAGAGCTAATTTACCAAAAGTATACTCCACTTCTAATCCACCGGTAACACCATAATTAATTTTTTCATTCAGTACTTCTGAAGCAACATAATCATCATATACAACTATGCCTCCCAAATAAGGGTTTACAAAAAACTTATCTTTAATACTAAGTACACTATACTGTCCTAGTAGCTTAAAGTAGTACCCCTCATAAGAAACCTGAAATGGATTTCCATATTCATAAGACAACATCAATTTGGCAGATAATCTATCTGCAAAATACTGCATATAGCTCAAAGAAAACATTGTTGTTTTTGTGCCTTGAAGGCCCTGAATAGAGAATGACTTTATACCTTGATTATGATAAAAAAACACTTGCTTTTCACCTAAAACCTGCTGCCGCCTTTTATTTATCTTACGTTCATTATATCCTTTAAACCCTTTCCTTTTATCAGGTTTATATTTTTTTCTTTGTGCCAACAGTTCAGCATTTGAAAAAAAAGAAATAGTGACGATTAATAGAATAACTTGAATTATTTTTATCCTCATAGCTTTAAAATTAAAGTGTGATTTTTATGGATTTTTCCTCACTCCAGGCATCATCATTATCTTTTACTTTCAGTTTTATTTCATACTGACCTAACTCTTGAAAAATAAAGTCTACAACACTTTTATTTCTTTGAATTTCTATACCATCTATAGTAAATAGATACTCTGTAATGTAGCCTCCATATTGCGCATCTAGATCTAAAGAAGAGGAAGCATCTACCTGATAATGTAATGTGCGAATCACTCCTTTTTCAATTACTTCAAAATCTGCTACTGGTGGTAGGTTTTCGTATATGAAAAGTTCTAGTGTAATTTTCTGTTGCTTGCCAAAAGAGTTAGATGCGAATACATCAACTATATGCAAACCGTATATTTCATCTGGAACATAGGTAACTGTATATATAGAGTCACTTTTTACTTCTTCTAAATTCTCAATAAATGTTCCTTTATCACTTTGATAATTGATACTTTTCAAATTGGCTCCAACTACTTGAAAACTAAAAGTGTATTCTTTTGCATTAGATTTTATTCCCAATTTTAAACTGTCAGTTATTACCTCATAAGCATTTCCTAGTGAATCGGTTGTAGAACCATTTTTATAAAATGCCAATACTGGTGGATCACTATCTTTTATGGCTTCTTCCCACCTACCTTCACATGAAAATAAAAATATTAGAACTGTTACAATACTAATTAGCCTTTTCATCTTTTAAGAACTTTTAGATTTTGACTGAAAAAAGTAGGTGTTGAAATTTTAATCAAATACATTCCAGTAGGCAATGTATACAATGTTGTAGACGGTATGTTAATTTGATTGGAACCGACCTCAGTTGCTATAGTAGTCTCATACAAAACTTTTCCAACCGAGTTAAAAAATGAAATATGTACATCTTGAATAGGCCTATTCGCATTTAACTCTATTGCAAAATCAAGTTTAAAAGGATTAGGAAAAATATTGATTTGATAGAAGTCAAATTCTTCTTCAAGGCTGGTAATAATACCGGTGGTATCAGTAGATTCAACTACTATGCTTGTGCTTAAATTAGCACTACAGCCATTCTCCATATTGCTAATAAGCAAATTAACTGTGTAAACTCCTTCATCATAAAAAAATACAGCAGGATTTTGCTCTGAAGAAGTTTGACCATTACCAAATTCCCATTGATAAGTATTACTCGTTATTGTATCGAAAACATTAAACTCAATATATTCATAGTCAGAAATAGAATCCTTTGAAACTTGGATACTATCTGGAAAGTCAAATACATTTATTGTTGTTAAAGCCGGAATAGAAGCACATCCATCATTATCTACACCTACACAGTTAATCTCTATTGATTGGCTAGCAATAAATGAATAAGCAGTTCCTTTGGCCAGTTGTTCATTTGTTGTTGCGTTATACCAAGTATAATCAGTATTATTCGTATTCTCGTTTTGACCAACCAGTAGAATTACTTCTTCACCTTCACAAAAATCATTTTTTGCTGCAATTATACTAGGTTCAGTAGCAAAGCTTTTTCTCACTTCTATTACTTTCTCAGCCTGATAATCACAACCGTTTATATTCACCTCATACGTGAGTGTATAGAGACCAGCGGAAACTAAAGAAGGTTCAAAGTAATTATTTACTACTCCAAGCCCTGTCCAAGTACCCATTTTGTAGTCTGTGTAATCACTCAAATCAATAGCAAAACTATTCTCACATGTGCTTTCTAATGCACCAAGACTTAACACTTCACTTCCAATTCCATCTGTTATTGTAATATTACGTTGGCCAAATGCCTGGCAAGAACCAACATTTACACTATATTTTATGGAATATGTACCTGCATCCAAGTTTGCTGGTACAAACAAAGAATCACTTATACCTTCACCACTAAAAATGCCTCCCTTTAAAGAAGTATCTATATCCGAAGCTAAATTATAAACCTCTCCATATTTGCAAATGCTTATATCTTCACCTATATCTAGAGGCTCATTGTTTACTAATACTGCTTTAACTTCTTTTAATAGACTACTGCAATCTTGATTAGAAATAGCTTTTACATGATAAACACTAGTACTTGTAATAAGTCCAGTATTAAAAATTGTACCCTGAGAAATTATCTCACCATTTTGATACCACTCATACCTTAAATTTGGAGAAGGTGATTTAACAAACAAATCGACCTCACCACTATTGCTACAAATAAAAGCATCCTCAATATCAGGTGGAGCAGGTATTTCATGAATGTATGCAGTAACCTTTGTTCGTGGATAACTTTCACAACCTTCTGCTGATACTGTAGCCACATAATAAGACGTGGTAATAGACAAACTATCAATCGAAAAATTGTTCCCAGTGTAAAGAGGTTCTTCATCATCTTCATTTGAATACCAATTAATAGTACCTCCAAAACTATTATGAGTAGCTGTAAAACTCACTGTACTAGTACCGCAATAGTTTTTATCATTTACAGTAGGTGGAGATGGAAGATCTGTTAAACTTATACTAACAGCTCTTTGTATTCCCTCACAACCGTTGATTACAGCACTCACATAAATAGTGGTATTTTCAATGATCTCTGGAGAATAACTTTCACCTTCATAAATAAAATTATCTCTATCTAGATCAGAATAAAAGCGATAAGTAGCTTCTTCAGAAGTAATAGGCAATGTGGGTATAATATTTACTTTTCCTTGTCCACATCGACTAATATCATTTATAATTGGTTGAGGAGGTTTAGTTTGGAAATCTATTTCCATTGTAGCAAGCTCACTTTCGCAGCCTGATGCAGATATAGTACTTACATAAAATATCTGATCTCTATCTACCTGACCCACTAAAAAACTAGAACCTTCTCCTACTTTTATGTTTGATTGATTATACCAATAGTACTCCCCCACTCCACCTGTTGCTGTAAGTTCAACAAATTCATTTCCACATGTTGTATATTCAAAATCATTAGGTTTATCTGGAGCCTTATGAATAATTGCATCTATAGGTATCCGCTCACTCTCACAGTAAAATTTCCCATTATCCAAATCACGAATTTTAACTGAAGACACGTAAAACCTAGTACTACTTTCTAAAGTAACAGTATATTCATTGCCTTGATAAATAGGATCTTTTGAGGTTTCTGAATCAAACCAAAATATAATATCGGCTGTGCTATTGGCAAATAAAGAAATATTTCCTTTACCACATACTTCGGTATTTTCAACCTCTGGAGCTTCTGGTTTATTTAATTTATAAACATCCACCCTTGCTTTATCTGATTCACATCCATTTATTACTGCACTAACATAAAAATATATATCTTGTGTAATAGCTGTTTGAGTTGTATAAACGTCACCTAATCCACTGGTTGTCAATTCATTATCTAAATAGTCGTACCATTTAAAATAATCCACTTCTGCTGGATGTGTTGCTTGCAAGGTAACAGGCTCTGTATTACACACAACTACATCTTCTGCATTTGGAGCTGGGGGAGTTTCTATTGGCTTTACTGTCAGTTCTGTATTAGATGAACAATCTTCTAGTAATGGATTGATTGCCTTTACACTATATACAATTTCATTATTAATCAATGTAGTTATAAGTTCGTTCCCATTTTCTCCTTGAACTTCGACACCTTCTTTATACCATTGATAGTTATACTTTGAATTGTAATTTTCAATAATTAAAACGGATTGACCTGTTCCACAAATCAAACTCTGGGTTAATACGGGCTTTTCGGGAGATTCATATATAGTCAATAATTTACTCTCAGAACTAATACAACTATTTTGATTAGATACTGAATAAGTAATAGAAAACTCCTTTACTAATTCAGTTTCTTCAAAAGTTAAACTGGCAAGATTGATAATACTACCTTCAATATCGATCTCATCACTAGACCATTCTCCATTTTCAGGTGAAAAACCAGCAAAATCAAACAAATTTAAATTATCAATATTTGAACATAAAGCAATATCATCTCCTGCACTCACAGGACTACTATCTTGAATGGTAATGCTTTTAAAAGCTGTTTGGACACAAGCATTTTCATCAAAATAAGTAAGAGTAAACTCATAAATTCCTGCATCTAAATCTGCTGGATTAAATACACTTTCCCCTTCTGTTAGCTGCACACCATCCCAACTCCAATAAAATCTTCCAGTTGATACGCCCCCTAACTCATTTCCATTGATTGTAGGAATTTCATCTCCATAAATACTCAGATCAATAACTCCGATATTACTGCATATATCTAAATCACTACCAGCAAAAACTATAGGTTGAGGGTGTATAATAATTTTACGTACAATATCAGCTTCGCAAATCCCTTTTTTTGCTGTAAGAGTTATTTCGTACCCACCTGCCGGAATATTAGAATTTATAGTGTTTATAAAGTATTGCTCTCCTTCTTTTTCAATTAGATCATCTAACTCAGGGGTATCACTCCCGATTACTACTTCATCACCATCATATGTAAAATCTGTAATTTCTACTTTATTATTCAAACAAACATCTTGTACTGATATACTTTGAGAAATCTCGGGGTCTCCTTTTTTAAAATTAATTGTCAATTCTCGTATTCCATTATGGAAATGAAAAGTACACTTAATTAGGTTATCACCATCTTGAGCCTGACTAACATCAAAAAAATAAGATTGATATTTTTCATCATCTGTAGGAAAAGTAATAATACTGCTAATTCCATTCAGACTTTCGACCTCAATCTTAGGAGTTGCTAAATATGCATCAGAAGTAATTATTCCATCATCATTAAAATAGCCGTCTTCAGTAACAACAATTGTAGTATCTATAATCAATATTCTACTCTCATCAGTACTACATAAATCGTATTCTAAATAATCACTTCCATCTTCAAAGAAAAGCTTGCTAATAAATACCTTTGTATAAGTATCAGTTAAAACTTTTTCTGTTTCAATATTTTCACAACTTCTTATTTTGGGAACTGAACCACTACGTGTGTACGCTTTATTATAAGTTTCTGTAAAAAAAAACTTATCACCAATATTCAAATTAATATTGATACCTTCTTCTTCTATCTTGTCTGGATCTCCTCCATTCCATAAATCTGTATAGTAAAAGTAATCAAATACCTCTGTACAGATTCCTTGTGAGGCATTTCTTCTATCTATTTCTAAAACTCCAAGATTTGGAATTGAGAATGGAGTGCCATTATTAATTAAATAAATAGATTCAGATGTTTCAGGTGAAATTTCTGGTGTAGATAATTGCGCAAAAGCACTTAGAGAAATATTAAAAAAAATCAGTAAAAAAAAAGTAGTAATTCTCATATTAAAAAATTGGATTCTATTCAACTAATCATGGAAAGATTAGTTGGTATGACTTGAGAAACTTTAGTTAAAATTAGATGCTTATGTGGATAAGATTAAGTAATAAATCCATAGCAAATTTCTAACCATATTCTAGTATTTTTTAAATATATTTTTTACTGCGTGAGAATTAGTTCCTACTTATCTTTAAAGGATCTGATAAGTTCTAAGTAGCTATTTAGATAGAATCAGTAAATAATATACTATTGATTAGTTTCTTGACAAGAACAACATTGCTATAGAAATAAGTATTAATCCGGTAAGACCAGCAATGTTTTTCTCCTTATTTGTTAATTCCTTTTTTAAAGGAGTTTCTATTTTTTGATTATAATTAATATACTGCAAACTATCAGATTGTAAACGCATAGTATTTTCCTCTTCCTTTATTTCTAAAGGATTATTAAAGCTAATACCTGAAATCAAAAGCTTCCATCTATCAGCTTTTTCAATTTTAATAATTGCTGTACGAGCATATTTTTCATACTGACTATCTCTATTAATATGTTTGCCATGAAATAAACAGTCATACGATACCTCAGCTAATTTTTTATTTTTATAGATTGTATCTAAATGAACATTATTAAACTCTATAGGAGCAATTAAATTATTTTCTCTTTGAAATAGTAACCAATACTTATTCAAATATGTAGGTACATCTAAATCAATAGCTAAATTGCTTTTAGCATTCTGAGGATCTAAGTCAGATTCAATAATTACATTTTTGTTTTCAAAAATTTGATTGCCACTTTCATTAGAATATGAATTCTTTATAATCATTTTCTTTTCTAGATCACTACTTACATAGATAATTTGATTGAGCATTGACTCATATTCAACAATTAATTTTATAGCTTCATCTTCAATAATTTTATCTTCTAGCTCATTATCTTGAGCAAAGTTGAATGAAGGCATAAAAATGAAATGCAGTATAATTAGCAGATTAAAAGAATAAGACATAAAGAGTTTTAATTACCCAAATAAAGCTAATTAAAAATTATTTACTTTTTGTAAATATTAGAATAAAATCAGGAGAGAAAGGAATGATGAATGTAAGTAAATAGGATAGAGGACTTATTTTAGTAAGCCCTCTAGTTCTTCAAGCTTTTCGATTACTTGACTTTTAATATTTCCTAGATCTTTTGCAGTAGTTTTAGCATTTATTTTAGCTATGCTTTTTGTTAGTTCAGCTTTTAACTTGGTAATCTGCTGATTATTGGATGGCGTTTTTTGAATAGGTAATTTTTCCTGCTTAATAAGCTTAATAACATCAGCACTATCTTTAATAGATATTTTTTTATTTGATGGTAGATCTGCCAGTTTCTGTACTATAGACTTATTTAATTTCTCGTCTCCAGAAAGAATTTTTCTTTTTAAATCGGAATTGTTTTTACCGATAAAATCAATGCCTAGTGCAAACTTCTCATCACGTTGAATAGTCTTGTTAGATACCTTAAATTCTTCTGCTAATTTGTCCATAGATTTCAAGTAGACATTTTGTCCACTTGCCTCTCTTTTACCACCATGAGAGTCTTTAAGTCTATGATATTTTGTGCCTCTAAAATAACTAAACTGCAAATCAGTGAGGTTTCTTCTCGACATCTGATTTTCAATCATCCAGTCTTTAACCTCGTCTAAATTAGCAAACCTAATAATGCGCGTTTTAAAATCTATTCGTTTTCCTTTCTCTTGCTCAATCTGCTTAATTATTCGATGCCTGTTATGTCCATCTACAAGAATTCTACCCTCATTGTTTTCCCAAATGATTAATGGTTCTCTAACACCCTCCGCTTCTATACTTGCCTTTAATAAAACAAGTTCTTCATTTTTTAGTGGTGTAATTAAAGATTCTAATTCAGGCTTAATTATAATTTCATCAGATTTTTTCTGAAAAAATGCACTGGTAATTTCATCAGAAAAATCTTCATGATCATTAACCAAATTATCTACTAAACTTTTTGCTGTCTTTTTCTTTGCCATAAATAAATCAAGATACTAAAGAAAGTACTTCTTCTGTAAGTTTTGTGTAATCTTTAACTGCCGAAGATTTTGGACTATGCTCAAACACAGTAGTGTTTCGCCATTCACTTTGTTTAATTTGAGTGTTCTCTCTAATGACAGACCGAAGTAAGTTGTCTTGATAATGACTTTGTAATGTCATTTCTGTAGCTTGGTCTACTGAGTGGTTTTTCTTGTATGAGTTTACTAAAATTCTTAAATCTTGCAAATCAGGATTAACTCCTTCTTCTAAGAATTTTTTTATTAAGCCACTAATATTAACCATACCTTTTATTGCATCTCTATCTCCTGCAGTAACTGGAACAATAATTAAATTTGCTACCGAAAGGGCGTTTGCAGTTAGCAAACCAGTAGCAGGAGGGCAATCAATTAAAATATAATCATAAGCTTGACTTACTAATTCTAGAGCATCAGCTAAACGATAATTATTTCTTGATACTTCAGCTAAAATTCCAGGTATGGTTTCAAGCTTTCTTGATGATGGAGTTACATGTAGAGACTCCTCTACCTTTACAATAGGTAATGATGCATTTTCTTTGTATACATCATAAATTGTTGATGTATCTGCTTTTATTCTAATACCTAATCTACTGCTTAGGTTAGCTTGTGGATCATTATCAATTAACAATACTTTCTTCCCTTTTATCGCAAGACCTTTGCCTAAATTTATTGTAGTTGCAGTCTTACCTGTTCCACCTTTATTATTTGCTACCGCTATGATCTGAGTTGCCATAAGTTTTTAATTAATTACCAGTTGTAAAAGTACATATTATTCATTTTTCAAGAAGATATTTTAGAATTTATCTTCCATAATTATTTAAATAATGAAGCTTGCTTTGCATTAATTCTATATGAGCCGGGAGCCCCTTTATCTTCTATTATATGATATCCCTTTACTTGCTGTACCCATTTAGGAAACTCAGGTAAATTTTTTTCCAAAGATTCAGCGATAAAGCTACCTAGCATATATCTAAACATGGAATGTTTTTTATTAAGCTTACCTTCCTTAATAAGCATAATTCTTAACCCCATATTCTTTCTAACATACTCCTCAAACTTGAGAAGATATTCGCTACTTTCATCTGCATATTTTTCATTATTTTCCGCTATTGCACTTTCGTATTCTTTCTCCCACTCTGCAATTATTTTCTTTTCATCTGATGATTGTTCATCACCTGTGAGTTTCTTTTTCTTCTCAGCAGATTTAGTCTTAGTTTTTTCTGAAGGTTTAACTTTACCACCCACCTTAACCACATCCCAAATGTATGCAGCCAAATTTTCTATTTTACCGGATTTATGTTTAGCCTTACAACTTTGGATTAAACTTCCTAATTCGTCTAATTGATCTTTGTATTTCTCTATAGATTTTTCAACTTGAGATTTAGTAAAACCTATTTCTTGTAACTCTGTCAAAATTGTATTTTTATCATCGAGTAGGGGAGAGGTAATAATTTCACTAGAATCATTCCTCGTATCAAATACATCTGGCTGTCTTATAATATTGAACTCAATTTCTACAACCTTTCTACCCATTCTTATTTCTTTATAAGAAAAAGTAATATCGCAGTTTTCATCAAGTTCTTTTTTAGCTTGTTCAATTACTCTTTGTTTAAAAAGATAATAACTTTTATAGCTATCCAGTATACCCAATAAATCTTTCAACTCATCAACACCAATCGTTCTTTTTCCTATTTTTTCATATTGCTTTAAAAGTTCATATAATCTTATAGAATAAAAACTACCTAACGATAAAACATTTTGCGCTTCATAAGTAGTAAAGCGCTGTTTCAACTTTATCAAATATGGTTTCAGCTTAGGGTCAAACTGCAACTCAACATAACCACGACCAGCTGGATATTCCGCACTACTTATAAAACTTACTTGTAACCAAGTTCCATCTTCTTTAGGAATCTCCAAGACTCGCTTCATAAGCTTCTTTGTGTACTCCCTAGCCCGACTATATACATTCTTAGTATTTGAACTAATTCCAGCACTTTCCATAAAATCCTTTATTCGAACTTTGTAAGTCTTAAAGTCTTCATCATCCATATTGATTTGAGCAACCATTAGGAGAATAATTCTAGTTTCAGCTACAGAAAGATTAAACCTCGCATTAATGAGATCATTACTTTTAACAACCAGCGATCTGGAAACTGTTTTTTGCTTGGAAGAAGTATTTTTATTTTGCTGATTCATAGTTAAAAAATATGCTTAAAGCTACAACAAAATTTTAATGTATCTATTGATTTTATATTAATTCTATAGCTATAAGTTAAATTAATTCCCCAATCTGTAGCTTTAAGTACCCTATCCGTAGCTTTTGTGCTAAAAAATGCAATTAAAGTATTAATAATCAAATTTTTAACGATTGTTATATAAAGTATAACTTTATATGTAAAAGATTAATCAAATGAATGGACCCAATGTGTAGCTTTAAGTACCCAATGTGTAGTTTATAAATCGAATATTATCATTTTGTAGGCTTCCTATAGCTTCATAAACCGCTTTATTTAATAAATGGACCCAATTTGTAGCTATATAACCCATTTTGTAGTCTTAGGACCCTATTAGTAGTTTTAAGTACCCTATCTGTAGTGATAATAACCCCAAATGTAGCTTTAAAGACCCTATCTGTAGCTTTAAGTACCCAATGTGTATCTTTCAATACATATAACACACTGTATATCAATATTTTATGAGCCATTAAAACGTTAAAACATATAAAAAGAGAAAATAAGAAAAAACGTAAATAGTGGTCGTTTTTTATTTTATAATTTTGTTTTAAATATTTCTAGAAAAAACAAGTGGCTATATTTAAGCTAATTTTAGGCGTTACTCTTCAACAGTCACTGAACTACTCGATTTCTCATAAATAGATGCTTAAAAAGCATAAAAATACTAAATAGAAGTGCTTTAGTGCTTTATTTGTACACAGATAGGAAAATTTTGCAGGAAGTTACTTGACTCATTTATCTAAATTCTTAAACTTTTACTTTAAAGCTACAAACTGGGGACTACACATTAAATTAATCAATATTTTCTGATAAAGTTCAAACTACTAGCAAAATATCATTATCCCAATTTGTACAAGTGTATATGTATGAATTAAAAAAATAATAAAGTAACAATCGAGCGCACAGATTATTCGAAAAAATGTAACAAAGTTTGACCAATAGCAGGACAATTAGCAAAAGACTACCCCATAAAGATTTAATTAGTTTCCTTTTGCATGAAGTCCAGCTATTAGTCGGGGAAGTGAGCAAATTTTTTGTTCACACTAACCCCCATTGTTATGTTTGTTTTACACACTTATCACCCAGATTCTACTCTTGAAGCCGATTTTTACATCCAGTCAAAAGGCTCCAATGCAGGCAAGCCTATGAAAACCCCATCTGCAAATTGTTTTGGTGTACTCGTAGATCAATCAGTCTTATTACCAACATATTTCTATTATTTGGTGGAAGCAGTTTATAGTGCTGGCATTTTCAAAAAGTATCTAAAAGGTAGTGTAATAGAATTTCTTACCATAGAAGATTTTAGCCACGCTCTAAATGATTATTTTAGCAGAAGTACCTAATTTTAAACGAGAGTTTTAACTCTCGTTTTTTTAAAAAAGATAGCTATGGGAAATTTGTCATTAGAAAGCCGAGAAAAAGAATTACTAGAAATATTAACAGCATTAACCAAAAAGTATAGATTAAAAGCAACAAAGTCGCAGCAAGAGGAAGTGATATCAATTGGCAAAGAGCTGGAAAAAGTAAGAAAAAAACTAGGGAAGTAAATGTTGTTATTATAGGCTCTAACTTTGGTTTAGATCGACAGGTGAATAAAGATGTAACCTTTTAGGTTCAGCAGTGGCAATTTCATGAATTGTAGAAGAGACAGGATGATAGAAAACCTCAACAAAAATTCCATTCATATGGTAAAGATCTACTTTTTGATTGTAATAATTGATAGAATTAATAAAAGCCCCATTTTTCACTAGGGTAAAAACTTTTTCTTCATAAGGTAGATCATCAAAGTTGTCCATAAACTAAAGATAGTTGAAAAGGTAAATAATTGTCAAATAAAATAAATGATAGGTTCAGAATAAAATTTGGATGGATTGAAAGTTACAGGAATCGGTGAAAATGACCATAGAAAATAGGCTGTAGAGGAGGCTAAATTTTTTTTAAAAGGATGGTTAGAGGAGAATAGTATTTTAGAAAAGTAGGGAAGGGGATAGAGAAAGTTGTGATTTAACATAGCTAGGGATTATATAACATTATAAGAAACATAAATAAAACATCCACCCTATTTATAATTCTTATAAATAGGGTGGGGTGGATTTTAGCTAATTTTCATCTAGGCACTTTAATAAGTAAGTTTTTATAGTCTTTACCAGGTTCAATTTCATCACAGTTATAAGGAGTACAATCTAACCCTGAACTTTGCAGATAATTCCCAGAGTAAATAAAACCTATAGAATCAACATATGTGATAACTTCTATTTCTATATCGAAATAATCAATATTTTCATCTTGCTCAAACTCAACGTTAAAAGAACCATCATCTGAAATTATTACTCTTTTAAAATCTAAAAGATCCGGAGTACCTACTCTATATTGATTTGATCCAATATTAATATAACCAGTGTTAAAAGGAGTCTCATCATCTGCGTAAACCACCTTACCTTCAAATGAAGTTGGTCCTATTACTTCATCTTCACAACTATATAGTAAAACAATGAAACAAAATATGATATATCTTTTCATAATTTTAGTTTTTTAAAAAAATTTTCTGATGATATGTTTGATCAGCTACTGTAATCTGCAACAGATACATGCCAGGCTGCAAGCCAGAAGTATAAAATGTTTCTTGATAATTTCCTATAGGTCGATAACTGTTGGTAATAGTAATATTAGGATGATTTACATTGATGATCGGTATTAATTGAATAGATAAATTACCAGCTTCTTTTACTTGAAAGCTTACATTAAGTTGATTTACTACAGGGTTAGGCCAAGTGCTAATAGAATTTATATTAATAGTTGAATCCGCAGTATTTTCAGCTGAAAGCCTTCTAATAGCCCCTCCATCATCTCCTTCATTACAACCATAAGTACTATGATCTTCTGAATATACAGTAAATACTCTGCTATAACTACTAGATGGACCTACAACCTCATCAGTATCTGGATTAAAACTTCGAGTTACATTAATAGTGTAAACACCTACAGGAGTAAATCTATAAATATAAAAAGTTTCGCCAGTACCAGATGTATTTCTTGGTCCAGTTGAGGTCCATGTATTTATATATAAATTTGAGATTTCTGAAGGATTTTGTAACCAAAAGTTTCTTGTTTCCAATTCGCACATATACCATTTACTAGTATTAAAATAGGGGATCGGAGCAGCTGGATTAGTTCCATTACTTACTTGGCATGCCCAATTTAATGGAATTCCAAATTCAGTATCTAGTAGTTCCTCCCAAACATCACTAATTTCTTCAGCTATTACATGTTTAGAATTTTCATCATCAGAATAAATAGCATCAAAGGGGGTCAAGTTATTATTTATGAGTTGACTTACGAAATATTTAAATCTGCTTGGCTATTTAATGTAGCTGTTGATGCAACGCTACTAAACAGGGGTACAAAACTAAAATTTCCTCGACCATAATTATAGGAATCATCTCCGAACCAATCAGCTATATTTATTGCCTGTAAAAAATTCCCTAGTTCAACTTCGTAATTGTTTGATGATTGAAAACCACCAGCAGCTATATCATAATTGAATGAATCAAAGCTATATGTATGTTCTTTTATAGTAGTTGGTAAATCACCAGTCAAAATCCACAATGCAGACGTTTTAGTACTACCATTTATCTGATTAGTCCTAACATCGATTAATAGACTTGCAATAGAAATAAAATCAACTGAATAGATAGGATCATTTGGACTAAAATCATCAACTGGTTCTTGGTTTGAGCCAGTTCCAGAAGCATTAATGATACTGATATTTCTTATGTTATTTTGTTGAGGAAAACCTAGAGAGGCCAACTCATTTTGTAAACTTGTGAATTCAGAATGTGGACTTGTTCCTTTATATCGTAAAAGCATTTGTTTAGCTGCAGTACTATTTAAACTTGTTAATGCTTTATTTATCTCCTCCTCCTCCACATTAAACAGCTCAAAAAAATCAACATCAGACATGTCTTCTACTAAGTCTTGAAAACCTACAGGTATGTTTGCTCCTAAATGAGGTGAATCAAAACTGATAAAATGACTAACATTATGTATTATGCCATCTTGCTCCATATCTGTAAGTGCCCAACGAGTTACTAAACCTCCCATACTTTCACCTATTATTATTATAGAGCTATTGCCAGACTTTTGAGTATTTACATCTACTATTAAATCTTGTAATACTTGCCCATTTGTTCTTATATCAGCACCTCCATTATCAAAATCCAGATAAATAACATCATATCCATTCGCTCTAAAAGATTCTTCAATTAGTGCATCTCTGTAAGTATCATTAATATCTAAAATAGATCTTTCATTATTTGGGTCAAAGCCCTCAACTATAATAACAGGTTTATCAAAAATGTCATCACATCCATTAAATAGTTCAGCTGTTCCTCCACTTAAACTGTTTGTTCTGTTATTAGAAAAATTAGTCGTTAAATCAAATGTTAGATCGGGTAATTCTTTTTCTAATGTCACTACATCAATTATGCTATAGCTAATAAATTCATCATCAGATAACTCAAATTTTACAGCAATGGCTTTTTCTCCAATTGAATTATAAGAAGTATTAATTACATCACCCGAATTTATTTCTCTAAAGCCTTGGCCATCTGCTAAGTCAATACTAAGATTTTTCACATTAGCCTTTTTTCTTATTTCAAATAGTTCTGGTACAATTTCAAAAGAAACATCAGCATCGTAAACCTTCTGCTTTAGTACACTAGCGCTAAAAATATTGAACTTTTTATATTCTTTAGAAAGCTGATATCCTTTCTTTTTAGCTTTTATATTTTCATCAATATCATATTCTTCCAACCATTCACCTTCAGCTTGTAGAATAGCAATAGGTATTACATTGCCATCATTTGGGTAAGAGTCTATAATGGAAGAAATATCTTTTAAATTTTGATCTTTTTTATCCTTAATTCCGGCTTTATAGACTCCTTTGTAGTATTTCTTCCATTTAGATGGGGTAGAAATAATAAAATTATTGTTTGTAGGAGTTTCAGCGAATTTAATATAGGGATCCAAACCTTGACCGAAGAAAAAACCTTTGTTAAAAAAGTGCTCAGATTGAAAGGAGTTTACTTCTACACTATCTAATCTTTTATAGGCTTTTTTTAATACATCTATGTTGTTTTGAGCATGAATATTAAAAGAAAATAATAAAGTTATTATAAAGTAAAGTAGAATATATGCAAGTTTATTCTTGTCTAAGTAAAAGGTGAAATTCATTTTAATGTAATTTAAATAATATAAGAATCGAAAAACCATACATAGTACTAGTACATTAGCTCTAGAAAGAAACAATGCACAAACATTTTATATAGAATACAAAAGTGATCCTATGTAAGTAAGATTAAATCTTCTTGATGCATCAAAACGATTTGTAGTAGTAGTATTACTTATTAACAATAAGTATTTGATTTATGATTCAGAGATGGGTGTCGCAATATTAGGTTACAAAAAGTATTTCCACAACTTATTTGTAAAAAAAATAGTTGTTTTTAGGTATATAAGTGATTAATCGTAATTATTTAAACAGATGTTCCTTGTATGGAAGGAGGTTGTTAACATAAAGGGATATTATATATATGTTCTATTGTAGAAATCTGTAAGGGTATTGTAGTAGGATACAAGTGGGATTTATGTGAAATAGGAGAGTAATCAATAAAGAATGTCTGAGTGTAAGAAGTTAATTCTAGTGATAAAGAGTTTTATATTAAGTGAAAATCACCACTTATTTTTGGGCGAGTATTATATAAAACACTATATTGTTTTTAGCGATAATTCTATCCAAATAATCATCTAATGTACAAGTACTATGAATCAAAAAATTGCATATATCACTGATCTACATGTAGATGAACAATTTCCTAAAGATTACAGTGTAGATGCTCATTTAAACTGGCAAATAATTCTGAAAGATGTGTCTGAAAAAAATATTTCAAAAATCATATATGGTGGAGATATTGGGGAATTGAGTTCTAATCAATGGTTTTTTAATACTTTAAAAGATTACGATTTAGAGGTTACACTTGGCAATCATGATAAGTTTTCAGAAGTAAAAAAGCATTATAAAGGTGCAATGAATCTTACTGTTCCAGAACTTTATTATTCAAGAGAAGAAGAACAGTATAAGTATATTTTCTTGGATTCAAGTACTGGAAGCATCAGTAAACAGCAATTTGATTGGTTAAAAAAAGAATTGTTGGCATCTAAAAAAATCCTACTATTTATTCATCATCCTATACTTTCTATCAATACAGAAGCTGATAGGCAATTTGCGCTGAAAGGGAGAGAAGAACTTAAACAGTTATTGCTTGATTCTAATCTAGAAATCAAGATTTTCTGTGGACATTATCACATGTCTGACTATTCTATTCAAAATAATGTTGAGCAATATATCACGCCAGCTAGTTCGGTTCAAGTAGTCAAAAACGATCGGGAAATCATCTTTAATGGAGACATGTTTGGCTATAGAATTATAGATTTTAATTCTAATCGCGTAGAAACAGAACTAGTTTTGTTTAGTCATGAAAAAGTATGAAATTGGATTGACTCAATATTTTAATCTCATATATTAGAATCGATAAAGATCATCCATTTTCCATCAGAATCTTTTTCCCATATAAGTATGTATTTGCCATTATAGCTTCCTTGGCATTGTCCTATTTCAAAAGCCAAACTGGCATTTACAAATTCTAATTTTAGCGGGAGAAGAGTAAGCGTATAATTTTCTCTTTTCATATAAGCATACTCTTCAACTAGATCGACCTTACCTTTAACCAGTGGTTTATGGTTAAAATAAATATTATGGGAACTATACAGCTCATCTACAAGATTTTTAGGGCTATGAGTATTACAGAGTTGCATCCATAATTCTCTTCTTTTGGAGATTTCTTCTTCATCATTAACCGGTTTTTCTGAACATTTTGATGCAAATTCGAATTCTCTTACTTTTTTGCCATCATTTAATTTCCAGATCAGGAGCTGAATATATTCTTTTTTGGCTTTGGTTTCATATTTAATCAATTCATAGTTGATGCCTCTGTCTTTATTGGCTTCGATTTGAAATAAAGATGAGATGGAGTTTATTTTATTTGGTTGTGATGCATAATAGTTCGCTATTTCATCAGGACTGTTTAATATGCTATCAGCTGAGATAATTTTAAAAGACTCAGTTTGATAAAAACTTTGAATTGCGCTAACATCTTTGGTGTTTATAGCATCAACCCAGCTCACAAAATCTTCAGAAATTATATTGCTTTCAACCTCGATTTTGTCTGTTGATTTAACTTCTTTTTCATTTGATTGCTGTTGACAACCAGCAAATATTAAACAGACTAGAGGTAATATTATCTTATTCATATTTTTATTGATGGTAAACAGCATATTTATAAAGTTATATCTATTTGAGAATAGCTTGTTGGTTGTCATCCGAACAGATAATTTATTCTTAAAGATAGCAAAGTGTTCCACTATATGCTCAGGGTATTTCCATTATTACTAATCCCAAATTTTAGCTCTTTCTACTCCAGCTGTTCTCAAATAATCTAACATTTGTCCAGTATGAACAGATTCATGGTATGCAATACGGTTGAGGTAATCGCCTAGTATTTTGTTTTGGCCAACTTCTTTTCTTTCAATTCTGGTATTTTCCAAATCAGCTTCTTTCAAGTTACTAATCATATTGATAAAATCAGTATGATATTTTTCGGCAAATTCCAGTTCATTTTTGAGGTTTGAATATTCTAAACTTTTCCAAGGTGATTGATAGTTTCCTAAATTGCCTCGATTTTCTATTATTTTATGGAATAGGTGCTCACCTTCTAAAACGTGTCTAATCATTTCAATAATAGATAGTGCATCTTTATCAGGTTTCCAGTTGAGGTATTCATCCGGTATTTTACTCCAAAGTTTAATACTACGCCTACGGATTTCGGAAAAATTTAATAAGATAATTTGGATAGCATTCATGATGATTAAGCTTTTAATATGTTTCTAAATGATTGAAATGGTAGTGAAATCAATAAATTAACCTTCCATTTTTAAGTGCTTTCTTGCCTTTTATCTTGAACTATAAGTACACCTAAAATAATCGAAGCAACAGCGACAACTTCTACCCAAGAAGGAATTTGTTTTAACACAATTACCCCAATAATTACGGCAGTTGCAGGTAATAAAGCTACGAATAGCGCATATGTAGCTCTAGATAGTTTACTCATTGCTAGTTGATCTAATACATAAGGAATAACAGAAGAGGAAATTCCCACACCTATTCCTGCAACTATAGCTATGGCATCGGATAATGCTGGTAGTGCACCATCAATACCTAATGGAGTAATCATTATTGCAGCAAAAATCATAGAGGCACCCAATCTATCTACCGATTTGGTTTTTGTGTCTATTGATGCGAGTCGATGTGCTAAAATAATGTAAACAATAAAGCAAATAGAATTTACAAAAGCCCAAAAGAAACCTTCAAGTTCGCCTTCGATTCGGGCATCTGTTAAAAACCATACACCAGTAGTGGTCAATGCCAAAGCGAATAAGTTTCTGAGTGTTTTTGTACCTATTAATGCTAACAACACTGGACCTATAAATTCGATAGCAGCTACAGTGCCTAGCGGAAGTTTATGAATGGCATAGTAAAAGGAGTAATTCATAAAGGCAAATGTAATTCCCAAAGCAATTATAAGATACCGAACTTTTAGTGCCACCTGCCTAAAAGTATTCCAAGGTTTTCGCCAAACAGCAAAAATAAGTGCCGCAGAAATAATTCTCATCCATGCAACTCCGTCAACAGAAACTCTAGCGAATAATAAAACAGCAAAAGAAGGCCCCAGATAATGAAAAATAGCTGAGGCCACAAAGTACAATTGTGGAGGAATTTGATAACTCCTGTTCATAGCTGATAGATTAAATTGTTTCAATATTATTATTTGGATTTATTTCTTCTATTAAAAGCATTTACTTTATGTCGATTACCACAATCTTCCATCGTACACCACCTTCTGCGTTTATTTTTACTTGTATCTAGAAACAACCATTGGCAAGATGGACACTTTTTAATTCTTGATAAATCCCCACGAGTTAAAACATCAGAAGCCGATTTGATGATAGTAAAAAGGACTAGTTCTATTGGTTTTATACTTTGTTGCCAAGACCAAATATATCCGGTAGGTGAGGGGGAAAGTACTTGGTGTTTGTTCGCTTTTTGAGTTAGCTCGCTTAACTCATAGAGTGAATCTTTTGATATAGAGCCTTTTGTTATTTGACTATTAAAAAGTTGATATAAAAAGACCCTTATACTTTTTACATATTCTAATTCTTCATTAGAAATTTTTATTAAGTGCTTAGCTTGACCTTCATTTAAGATACCAGTTATTTGAGCCCATCGGGCTAAATTTTCTTCAATATCCAGCCAATCATGAGGATGAGCTGTTTCTCTCCAACTAACAGTATTTGTAAAATCGAAACATTCTTCTCCACCAATAAGCTTATAAGTTCCTTTATAGTTTCCAGTTTCTAATTGCATTATTAACCATTAAAAGTAATTATAAAGGTTAAATGTATAAATTTATATTAACCTTTAAAAATTATTTAGACAGTTAATCAATATTTATAAGTCAGTTGGATGTCACTTATAAGAGCTTTTAGTTTTTATAATGCTTTACTTTGTCGAAAATTAAGGTGCTTGTTATGCTCTGTGTTTTATTGGGAGCGCAAAATTCAGGTGCTCTACAAATGAAGGCATGTATTAGTTTTCAGCTATCAAATGGATATTATATTTATACAGCTAAAAACACAAGTGAAGTGTGGCACTATTAGGATACACATAACATAAAGGCACATTATATGTTGTTCTGTATGCTCTTTTGTAGAAATCTGTAAGGGTATAGTAGTAGGATACAATAAGAGCTTACTGTAAGATATGACTATGCCTTGTTTGAAAATAATATTCATTTCATTAAATTGTTTGTAGGTTGTTAAATCTCAATATTAGCTTAAAATAAATAGAAGAAAAGTATTGGCCATTTATTTATTAAAGTATTTAGTAGAAATAATTATTAGTTGAGTATAGCATGGTGACGATAAAATGTATTAATAATTCATTTAAAAGTAATGTTCTATCTAAGAAGGATAAATGTGTTTTATTAATCTTGTTATTTGCAATTAGTATTGTAAAAGCTCAGCCACAACTAACATTTCAAGGCTACACAACATTAGATGGACTTACCAATAATACTGTTTGGGACATTCTTCAAGATACTTCTGGATATGTCTGGATTGCTACTAATGAGGGTATCAATAAATTTGATGGCTATAGCTTTCAGAAATACCTCTATTCTCAAGAAGAGTCAATAAAACACCAAGCAGTAAGAGCTTTAGCAGAAGATAAGCATTATAACATTTGGGCGGGCACTTGGGGTGGTGGTTTATATATTTACAATTCAACTTTAGATGAGTTTAAACATATATCTTTAGCTTTAGATTCTTCTAAATATAATTATAATTTTATACAGGATTTACATTACGATCAAAGTGGTACTATGTGGGTTGGTACTTCAGGAGGATTGGTAAAGTTTAATGCCGATGATTACAGCTACACATATCTTCAACAAAGTACTTCCAATTTAGAAAATGAAAGAAGCTATTACGCATATGTGATTACAGAAGGTGAGCCGGGAGTTTTATGGGTCGGTACTTATTCTCAAGGATTAATGAGTATCAATACTAAAGATCATTCAATTGAAAAATATTCTTCACAGTCAGATAATCTAAGTGATGATTTTGTAACATCTATATATTATGATACAAAAGGTAGGTTATGGGTCGGTACTTTCGAAGGAGGTATTTATTTATTAGAAAAAGGTAAGAATGAGTTTATAAACTATAAACATGATGCTAAGAATGCTAAAAGCTTAGCTCATAATCAAGTGGATAGTATTATTGAAGATAAGGAAGGAAATATTTGGATTGGTACAGATAATGGACTTAGCTTATATATTGAAGAAGAAGACAATTTCTTTAATTTTAGAAATGATCCTTTTGATAATTTAAGCATATCTTCAAACTCTATAAAAAGTTTATGTGTAGATAATCACAATCGGTTATGGGTTGGTACTTACCGAACTGGTGCAAATTTATCTAATTTTTATTCCAAAAATATTGGTTACTATTATCAACAAAGAGGCAAAAATTCTTTATCGTATAATGTAGTATCAGCGATTGTAGAGCTAGATTCGAACAATATTTTGATAGGTACCGATGGCGGAGGCTTAAACTGGTTTAATCGTGAAAAAAATGAGTTTATTCATTATCTACATGATAATGATGATCCTTCAACAATATCCTCAAATAAAGTTCTTAGCATTACCAAGGGACAAAATGAAGATGTTTGGATTGGTTTCTGGAATGGGGGAATAGATCATTTCAATTTAAAGACACGTACTTTTGAGCATTTTAGACGTGATGCAGCTAATAAGCTTCCAGGAGATAATATCACGTCAATAGTTAAAGATAAAAAAGGATTATTGTGGTTAGCTATATTTGGCGAAGGTTTACATTCTTTTAATCCAGAAACCTATGAATTAGAGGCTTATATACCTGAGATAAGTCCGGAAGAAAGAATGGCGTATAACAATGTATGGTCTTTATTGACTGATAAAAATAATAATGTTTGGGTTGGCACTTATGAAGGATATGTTTATAAGCTAGATCGAAAGGATAATAGTTTTAAGTACATATTACCCAAATCTAAAGAAACAAATGGTTTTACTATACTCACACTTTATGAGGATCACATTGGTCAGGTTTGGGCAGGTTTAGAAGGAGGTGGTTTACGATTGTTAAATGATACAAGTAAAATATTTCCAGTATATTCAAAAGCGAATGGTTTATTAGGTAACACCGTGCAATCAATAGAAGAAACTGCTGATGGAAAACTATGGTTAGGCACAAATGCAGGTATAATAGAGTTTGATCCTCAAACAAAAACATTTAGAAATAATAGACTGAATGAAGGCCAGCAAAAATTGATACCTCATAAAGCTGCTTCAGATTATCTTTTTACAGGCGAACTTATTTTTGGTGGAACTAATGGTTTTAAAATCTTTCATCCAGATAGTTTAAAAGATATAAGAAAAGCAACACCATTATTACTTACAAATTTTGAGATTTTTAATCAACCAGTCCAGATAGGTAAAAAAAACTCACCACTCAGTAAGCACATTAATTATGAAGATACAATTACGCTTTCGTATAAGCAATCTGTGTTTAGCATATCTTACACAGGTATAAATTTTATAGACCCTGCTTTAATTAAGTATCGCTATAGACTCTTAGGTTTTGTAGATGAATCTTGGCAAGATGTAGGTATTGAAAGAAAAGTAACATATACGAATTTAGACCCAAATAAATATGTATTTGAGGTTGAAGGAGAATTAAACGGAGTAAAAATACCATCCAGAACATTGCATATAATCGTTCAACCTCCTTGGTGGGACACCATTTTGTTTAGATTAGTTTTATTAGCCACATTTTTACTAATAATTTATAGTATCTATTGGATGCGATTAAAAAACATTAAAAAACAAAATGAAATTCTAGTAGTAAGAGTAGATGAAAGAACAAAAAAATTACAATCTGCTAATGAAGAACTAAGACAAAAGAACAATTTAATTCAAGGGCAGAATGAAGAATTAAAACAGAAGAACTATTTTATACAAGAGCAAAAAGAAGAAATACAAGCTCAAGCTGAGGAATTAGAAGAGTATACCAAAGAAATCCATTTAATAAATGAAAGGTTAGAAGATACTGTAACTGAGAGAACCGCTGGATTAAAAAAGTCAAATGAAGAGTTAGATAACTTTGTTTATAGAGTTTCACATGATATTAGAGCTCCATTGTCTTCAATATTAGGATTAATAGAGATAATAAAAATGGAAGTTTTACCTGCAAAGCTGGAAGGTTATATAAATATGGTTAATCAGAGTATTCATAAACTGGATACTTTTGTGAAGAATATACTAGATTATTCACGTAACTCAAGATTACAAGTAACCCCAGAGCAAATAAATTTCTCGCAACTGCTTAATGATATAGTAGAAGAGCTGAAGTATATGCACAATGCTGAAAGTATTGAATTAATAAGAGAGTTTAATATTGATGAAAATTTTTACAGTGACCCACTGCGCTTGCAAGTAATTTTTAGAAATTTGATCTCTAATGCAATAAAATATCAGAATCCATATGAAGATCATTCTTTTGTCAAAGTTAAGATTTCGGTTAATATAAAAGAACTAAGTTTACAAGTAGAAGATAATGGCATTGGAATTCGAAATGAAGATCAACAAAAAATATTTGATATGTTTTTTCGCAGTGATAACAAAACAGCAGGTTCAGGTTTGGGCTTGTATATAGTAAAAGAAGCCATTGAAAAACTAGGAGGAGAAATCTTGCTAAACTCTCAAGTGAATAAAGGGACAATTTTTATAATTAAGTTACCTAACTTGATAGATGCCAATAAGTTAAAAATTGAGATTTAAATTTTTTGATTAATTATGTGCTAACAATTTCATATACGATTAACTTATATAACATTCTAGGAATGTAAAGAAAGGATTTTGTTTTAGTTGAAGTAGTCGCGATGATAATTACAGTGGTTCAAATTATAATTTTATGAAAGAGTAGGAAATCCCAATAATATTGCCTCAGCGGTAATCTATTTATTATCAGAAGAATCCTCTTGGGTGACAGGTAAAGTTTTACATGTAGATGGTGGTTTTTCAACTATAAAATGATAATGATATTTGGTATATTTAAAAGAGAGCAAAATAAGAAAACAATTTTAAGGATATAAAAAATATCCATTGTAAAAGAAATAATAGTAACATATGAGGCTAATGGGTGATCACTTATAAAAAGGATTAATCAAAATAAATTGAAACTTGGTATGAGTAAGCTAGCAATAATAAAAGGAGATATTACAGAAGTAGAAGTGGATGCCATCGTTAATTCAAGTAATACAAATCTGCTAGGGTATGCAAATGGAAATGGAGTAACTGCTACTATATTAAAAAAAGGAGGAGGAGATATACTTAAAGCTTGTAAGCAAGTAATCATTAAAAAGGGATCACTATTACCTGGAGAAGCGGTACTAACAACTGCGGGTAAATTACAAGCAAAGAAAATCATTCATACGGTAGGACCTATTTGGAATGATGGCCAATCTCAAGAAGAGATTTTATTGACGAACTGTTATGATAATGCCCTACAATTAGCTGTAGAACATGGTCTTAGTTCAATTGCATTTCCAAATATCAGTACAGGTTTTTATAAATTTCCAATAGAAATAGCGGCAGAAATAGCAATAGGTACATGTCAATGGTTTTTAAAAAAAGAAGAAGGAAAGATATTGCAAAAAGTATTGATCGTGTGCCATAATGAAGCTAATTATAAACAATGTATGTTAGCCTTAGAAAAAAGCAAGCATTAAACTATAAAATAGCTTAGGGTTTATAACTCAAGCATAATGTGGTTTAAAAGTCAAATTATACATTCTATTTAAAAAGGAGATGTATAAAATTTTAATATAGCAACAAGTGGTTGTTAAATACTAACTTTAGTAGGAGTATAGAACTTGCTTTTCAAGCTTATACAGCTTAAAAAGTAAGTTCATATTATATTCATTTAGTATCACTCATAAATTATAGCTAATACTAGAGTCTAGCCTCAAAAAACTTTTTGATAGATGATACTAATTTTTCATTATCCTGATTTTCTAAAATGCTGTCAAGTTTATGTTTTCCCAAAAAGTTATCCCCACTGATGAATTCAAAACCTTCTTGTCCAATATCTTTCTTACCCATGCTCCAATCAGGAAAGATACGTTCTTTTATAGTTCTACAACCCACCATAACGGCATCATTATGTCTGTTGTCTAATTTAATTTTATCATAAAGTTCAAAAATATCTTTTCTTTCTCCTTCAAGATATTGTAAGAATAAACTATCAGAAAAAAGCAGTACACCTGTAATATCTTTATGGGAATTATTTTTATTACAAGCTTCTAAAATATTGAATATCTCTTGGTCATTACAATTGTTATTTCGTTTACTGGTGTAGATTAAGTTGGTTAGCATAGTAATTAAATTTTAGATAAATTTTCTTTATAACGTGATAAATATGAATGGATATTACATGCTTTAAACTTATTATGAATTCATAATAAGTTTAATTTTTAAAGAAGACCTGTCATGTAATATTTAATGATAGATTTTATTTAGCTAGTATTGAAATATATCTCATCGTTTCCTGTAATGGGAAAACAACAAAAAACTTAAATTGCTTCTGTAATGAAGCGCTTACTCTAAGTATAAAAATTGGTTAGTTCTTCTATGTTTTAGTAGAATACTAACTTGAAAAATATTTTATTAATATTTATTTAGAGTACAAGAAGTAGCAGATGGCATTATTAATATAAATGATGCTTCATTTATTAAACTAGCAAATACAAAATCAGAAAAGTCTTCTCATTAAATTTTTACTAAAATTCAGTATGGACTATCTCATTATCGAAGATGATGATATTGATATCATGATTACAAAAAGAATGATTGAAATTGTAAGCCCAAATATTAGCCCAGTTGCCTTACAAAACGGAAAACAAGCTATGTCTTATCTAGAGCATCGCTGGCAAGATAGAAGTTTACCAACGTTAAAGTTTATAATTTTAGATTTGATTATGCCTATAATGGATGGCTTTGAATTTTTAGAAATGTATTCCAAGAGTTTATATAAAAAATTCCCTACTGTTCCATTGATTATATTGACAAATTCCTATGATCAGGTAGATAAAATACATACACAATCTTATCCCTTTGTATCTACATATACAGAAAAGCCATTGAATAAGAATTTATTAAAAACTTTTCTGTAAAGTTATGCGGCCGATACATCATTACTGTTTTTAGAAGTATTTTCATAATGATTTCTGTTGGACCATAAATGAATTGTGAAGTAGTATGTCATGTAAAGAACTTGTATTGATATAGATATTTAAACATTTTATGTTTAATTTATTAGACAAAGTATGATTTACCGTTTGTATGATTTTGGATTCTGATAAAAGAGTTGTAATCCATCACAACTCTTTTGTGTATTTATTTCAATAGATAAAGTAAAAATGAATCTACTACCATGTATACTTTTTTATTATGAACATGTTTTTTATTCCTTTAATAAAAGGAAATGCTAGTTATTAATTAGAAACAATAAAAAAGAGGTACCAAGGTAGTACCTCTTAACTTATAGGTTATTCATTGTTTTTAAAGGGGTATTATCTTCCTGTAGTATCAAAATCATCAGCGCGATAATCAAATTCTTCAAATATCAATTGTACTGCTTCAGCAACATTATCTGGTTTAAAATCAAATACATTATTATCCATTATACCTGAAGCATATCCTTGCCATACAACATTACCAGTATTTGTATCTACCATATGAATGACAATTGAGCCTGGTTCAAAATTATAAGTCTTCGCTTTTCCAAGTTCTTCATTTCCGAAACCATACCAGTAGTCGTAGTAGTAATCATCATCTTTTATATTACCATAACCCTTAAACTCGGTTGCTTTGTCAAATACTACAAAACCTAGCATTAAATCAGGAGAAGTAGTTTTTTCATATCCTAATCCTTCCATTTCATCTTCAACTGTGGTTTTAATCTGATTTTTTAATACTAGGTTATTTAATGAAAATGATGCTGTGGTTTCATCGATAATGTGTGAAGCCCAGCCATAAGTTTTAAACTTACTCATATCTACTTCTGGTCTTTCATCTGCATTCACTACATAATCTTGAGCATATAATAATGTGGCAAATGATAAAAATGTGAATAGTGCAATTAGTTTTTTCATGATTAATTGGATTTAATTATTATAATTTTTTAACCATTGCAATGGAATAATTATACCTAATTAAAAGGCCCTTTCTAAACTAATCTCCTTTGTTATAAATAGTTTCGAGTTAAATACAGATTGAAATAAAATATAATTTTGTTAATAAAGAATAAAAAAAATATTATGTCATTTCTTTAAAAATTTCATAACATAATTCTAAAAAAATCATCTATTCATTTTGTCAATTTCTGTAGTGGATGTAAAAGTTCACTATATGCATAGTTTTATTGAAAAAACATTGTGAACATTGTTCTACGAGTTCCAATTATATGTCTGCTAAATTCTACATTTCAAATATTTTGATACTTGCTGATTGGCACCTAAAGACTAGTTTATTTCTAAATCTCATTTGTGAATGTCTTTTAGCAAAAAAATGGATATGTAAAATAGGGACTTTTTTCCAAAAAATTGGAAAGGATTAAATAAGAGTTTTGGACAAATAATTTGTTAAATTAGAATTCAAACAATTTTTATTATAAAACAAAATATTTGGAGTACTGAAAAAAACATCCAACATTAACCATAAATACTATTATGATAGAATCCGAATTACTCAATCTAAAGATGTTGATCTCAATGACAGTTGCTGATATAGACATTTTTTTACTCCAAAATGAAGAACAAACAGGAGATAATAAAAAAGAAAGTTTTACAAGAGAAGAGATTAGGGAGCAATTATCCAAAACTGTAAGCAACATAGTATTAGGATTAGAAAAGACAGGATTCGATACAAATAAACCTCTGATCCCAGATAAAATTTAATTTGTTCTTAACCAATCTATAATTGAGCTGATTAGTTGAAAAATCAATCTTTGAAACAAAGCTTCTATAAGCAATTGAACAAACATAATCATGTCGATAAAACAATTGATTTTCATATTTAGTCTGTTTGTTTACTCAAACACATCTGGACAAGTTAAAGCGGATTTCAAGCCGAAATTTAAAGAGTCAAATAATACAACTCATAATATAAAGAAAGAGCAAAAATATGTCTTTGGTTATTTAGAAGTTTTGGAAAATAGGCAGGCTCTAAACAGTAAAACAATTGAAATTCCCATTTACATATTTAAAAGTCGTAGTGAAAACCCCAAAAAGGACCCAATTATTTATACAGTTGGTGGTCCAGGTTCTACTACTATGCCTACCGCTCAGTATATGAACTATTATAAATATCTTGATGACAGAGATTTTATACTTGTAGAGCAACGTGGAAACTTTTATGCAAAACCACACTTAGATTGTCCTGAATGGTCGCAAGCAATTTATGAATCCAATCTACCGAATTTTGATTCTGCAAAATATGACGATCTTCTCACGAAAGCTGCCAAAGCTTGTAAAGAAAGACTTAATCAGAAAGGCATTGACTTAGACAGTTACAACACAAAGGAAATTGCCGCCGATATCAACGATTTGGTAAATGTCTTAGGAATTCAGCAATATAATCTACTTACCATTTCTTACAGCACGAAAATCGCTCAAGTTTTAATGCGAGATTTTCCAGAGAAAATTAGAAGTGTTGTGATGGATTCACCACTACCATTAGAAGTCAATTACGATGAAGAAAGTGTGCAAAACCTATTGGAGTCTGTTGAAACCTTGCTGACCGATTGTGAAAATGATGAAACATGTAATTCAGCTTATCCAAATATTAAAAATCGTTTTTTTGATTACTTGAAAGAAAAAACGCTCAATCCACTAGCAGTTAAAATCGAAAATCAAGGAAGTGGAGAAATGGAGACATTTTATCTTAAAGGAAAAGATATAATAACTGTCTTTACTTCTGCTTCCACAGGGAGCGTACCTGATATTCCATATGAGATTAACAAATTATTGAATAACGACTTGATATTAGTTAAGGAACAATTGACTAATTTATTTCAAGAACCAAATGAAGGTGCAGGAATTGGAATGCGACTCTCTGTATGGTGTGCAGAAGAAAACCCATTCAATTCTTCAGAGAAGATTGAGCGTGAAACAAATAAATATGCTGAAGTGAGAGGTTTATCACCTGCTGTATTTGACGATAAAGTTTGTGAAATTTGGGGTGTACAAAAAGCCAAGAAGATTGAAAATCAAGCAGTACAAAGCCAAATACCTGTATTATTCATAAATGGAGAATATGATAACGAGACACCTGTAAAATGGGCAGATTCAATGAAGGCTAATTTCACTAATAGTTTTCATTTGATTTTTAAAGGATGGAAACACACACCAACAACTAATTGGAGTAATCAATGTGCCATGCAAGCAGCAAATGATTTTTTTAATAATCCGAGTATCAAACCAAACCCTGAATGTTTTATAAAAATTGGAAAGCCAGTATTTAAAACTGAGTAGAAAATTGTTTAGTTATCAATTTTTATTGAAATGGTGTATAACACTGTAAGTATATTTCAGTGTTATACTTACCACTGGCAACCATTTACAGCAAAAATGCATTCTTTTGTTTGATGACATTAATAAAAAAACTTTCTCTTATCCTTATTTTTATAGTCCCCCTTTTAGTTTCTACTAAAAGCAATGCCCAAGAAAACTACCTGATCTACCATTCGAAAGTAATTGAATGTGAAAAGTTAATTGTCGAAGGAAAGTATACTTCTGCAGTTAAAATGTATGATTCTCTTTTTAATCAGTTTGATTTCTTATTTCTAAGAGATATCAAAGTGGCTGCTGAACTCAGCGCCTATGAAAAAGATTGTAATTCAGGCTTGAAGTTCCTAAGACTGGGAATCAAGGCTGGTTGGACATTCAAAAGCATCAACAAAAGTAAAAACTTACAATCGTTAAAAGAATGTTCTGAATGGGCAAAGATTATTGTATCAGAGTATGATTCACTTCACAAAATCTACTTATCAAAACTAAATTTCGTTCTTAAAGAACAAGTCCATGAAATGTTTAAGAATGACCAAAAAATGGCGCTTGGGGCGTTTATCAGAATTGGACAAAAATCCAAAAGGAGATATTCTGAAAGAAAATTTGCTCCTCATAGCGAACATCAATTAGAAAAACTTGAGCAAATTTTAAATGAATATGGTTATCCAGGAGAACAACTAATCGGAAATAATCTATGGGCTTCAGTTATTTTATGTCATCATAACTCCATTTCGCTTGACTATAATTCAAAAGACACCTTGTACAAAAAATTAAGGCCAAAGTTAATGAAAGCCTTAAAAAGAGGGGAATTATCACCTTACGAGTTAGCCCAAATAGAAGACTGGAAGACTGCTGGACTATCCGGACATGAATTATCTGCGTGTGGATTTATTGGAAAGATTCCTAACGCAACTGAACTCAAAACAGTAAATGAAAATCGATTAGAAATAGGCTTAAGAAGTATTGAACTCCGAAATAATCTAATTGATATTGAAAAGTCAACAGGACTGAATTTGTATTTGCCCAAAGGGTGGCAGGACGGAAAAATTACAGTTGCCAACAAGTGATAAACCAATGAGAAAAAAGAGCTATGATCAATTTTTTGGCAAAACACTAATTTTAGAATCAATTTGAAAGGGTATGCTCACTGAGCTTATTTAGATATTAGCAGCAATTAATAAACACTATATGAAATACTTTCTCTATATAACACTTTTTATAACCACTTCAATAAGTTCTTTAGCTCAGGAAAAGACTGAGGATCCAGTTGAATCTATTGATGGAATTATCAATGAACTACTTGATCAAATAACCATTGAAAAGGGGGAAGAAATGGATACTGCAGCAGTTAGGAATTTATTTCATCCCTCAGCAATACTCACAGTTGCTGATTCGAAAAATGCTGAAACTGCATCACTTGATGACTTTCTTAATCTCTTGAAAGATCCTTATTATGAGCAAGGATATCTTGAAAAAGAAATTCATAAAGTTGTTGATGAATACAATGGCATTGCTCAAGTATTCCAAAGCTTTTATGGTAAAGACTCTGAGGGAGTAAATGAAAGAGGGATAAATAGCTATCAATTAACCTACTATGGCGGTCGATGGTGGATAGTTAGTCTTTTATGGACTATAGAATCTGATAATGCAGGGATACCAGCAAAATATGGTGGAAAATAAGTGGAAAGTTACTAGCAAATGCTAAAAATGAATATGTGAACTGAGTTTTTTAAAAACTTATCTACCATCATTACACTTAATCCGATCTAACAACTGGGATGTATACTCATATTAGCTTGGTGTTATGAAAAATGAAATATTTAGTTTTAGTACTGTTAATATTACTTTCAAGTAAAGACAACATTATTTTAAAAAAACGGTAGGAATATATAAAGCTATAACAGAATAATAATGAATTTAAATTGCCGAATTTTAGCAGAAAATAGGGGAGCAATTAATGAAGGTGAAAAGTTAACTTACATAGTTTTTAACCTTTATTGAAAAGTAAAACCTGTAAAGTTGTTCGGTCTTATGTGTTGCAGAATCTAACTGGATATCTAATAATTATGGCATATCTTCCTTGATTTTTTCTGTAATTTGACTGAGCGTACCTTTTAAAGAAATATTACCATTAGCATCAATTAAGTAGTAAACAGGTATAAAGGTAACATCATAACTTTTAGCTGTAACACTGTTGTATCCTTGTAGGTCACATACATTGATCATTTCTTCAATACCTGCTCTTTCAATACCTTTTTTCCATTTGGAGTTATCCGTGTCAAGTGAGAAATTTATTACAACTAGATTTTCAGTATTTCCCTGTTGGAGCTTTAGTAAGTCTGGTGCTTCTTTGATGCAAGGTGCACAAGATGATGACCAAAAATGAAGTATCACATTTTTACCCTTCAAACTTTGGAGGCTATATTTTTTGCCTTGTATATCTACGAGTGCTATTTCTGGAGCTGGTTTACCAGGTTGTAATTGGCCAGCTTTACCTGATTTTTCACCAATCTTAAAACCTAAATAAGATTCTTTTACTTTAGGACTCAGTAAATCATAATATGTTTGCAAAGTTTCAAATTGAAGTAGGTTATTATTGAGCAAAAAATCAATCATTTTAGCAGAAACATATTGATCGCTATTATTCTCAATAATTTGTTTATTGGTTGATAGAAATGTATGATAGGTGTTCTTTCTTTTTTCTAATTGCTCTTCTGAGTCATTTTCAGATAGAGCCTGAATCGTGTTGTAAAAGCTTTTCCAATGGGATAAAAATTCAAAAAATGCGATGTTATTATTCGGGTCTGAAATGAAAATAGGACTATTCGGATAAGCCTCATTTACAGTGTTTTCACCCACAACTTTGTAACTTTCAAATTTCATTTCTGTTAACTGGCTAGAAAGTACTAATTCTAGTGGGCGTGTATTATTATATCCATCAACTATCAAATAAAAAAAAGTTGGAGCAGCTATCTTGGCTTCATAAGTAACTTTGCCATTATTAATAGACAAAGTATCAGTAAGTTCTTTCTGCACATTAATTAGAAATATATTTCCTGATTCTATATCATCAAATTTAATCTTAAGAACTGGGCTAGTCTGAGCAGCTAATGATAAGAGAATCAAAAGGCTTGTCAAAATTGATATTTTCATATTCTATATAGTTTACAGTTATGTGTCTGTCTAATCTTTAATATTGAGTAAAATTTTAATCCTCATATAGATAATGCAGATTTTTGCCTAAAAGGAGGTATTGGTTTGTTTTATTATGAAGGTTACCAGATTTATTAGAAAAGAAGTTTTCATTCTATCTCTCTGAAATAGAAGTATAAATATTATGACAACATAAGGGTACACTTTACATAAATAGGGATTATAGGCTTTTTATCTTGATAAGTTTAATCCATTCTTTATGTATCTCATCATATTCTAGAGCCCATATTTCATTCTCTATTTTATCGATACGAAGTGATTTTCCATATTTGGGTTCTATAACAACATTTCCTAAACTATCAATAATTCCCCAACCTGCTTCCCTCTTATATATCGGTCCATAACCATACTGAAATGTACCTGCCCCATTATATCCATCAAGAATGATAGTTCCTTTAGAATTTACATAACCAAATATATCAAGCTGTTTTTTTTGATAATAAGCAATATTTTCATTGAATCCTGATATATAGACCAAACTCGTATCCCTTAAAAGATACTCTCCTGTCATTTTGATAATCCCCCATACTTTATCCTTTTTAACCGATGCTATCCCGTTAAATTCTAGGCTAGCAGAATCTAAAATAGCTTCAATTAAAACTTTTCCATCATTATCAATAAACCCATATTTTCCTTTTTTTTTGACCCTAGCTATTTTGCTGTTTCCATATACAATTTCGTCATACTGGGGGTTGGTCAATATTTCTCCTTTTGTATTGATAAGCCCTAAATATTTTGGTTCATAGCCATAGTAGTCCCCTCCATATAAATGCTTACCTCCACTATCAATCTTGATCGTACCATACTTTTCATATCCATATATAAAATCGAACCTTGGTTGAAGTATAACTTTGTAGTTTTTATCTAAAAGTCCATATTTATCACTTTTTTTGAAAGTATAGGCTACTACTTCCTCATTTCCTATAATTTGTTCGACGATTAAATCTTTATTATGCTTTACGCAGGAAATAACTATCAGAGCAAAAATTACCAAAATCGAAATCTTCATTAAAACTGTTCTCTAAAAGGCTTTAAATTAAAACTATAAATGCAAAAGTGATAATGTTCTAAAAAATTGCACTATTAAGCGGTGTTCTAATCTCATGAGACATGTTTGACAAAAAGGCACATTATGCTTTTTGGGGAACGTATAATTATGTACAAAATATTATAAACGTCGTACAACATTTAAAAGCAGCTTACTTAATAAACTTATTTTAAGAGAATGGGAGTTACAGCGTATCCCATTTCTCTCAATTGGTTTACTAACCCACATTCAAACATTAAATGACTTAATCCTACAGCAATAAAACAATTTTTTGTTTTTAAATAATTTGATAGTTCTTTTAGCCATTTGTTATTTCTATTAGTAAGTACAAGTGTATTTTGACATGGCTGATCGAAATTAAAATCAAAGTCCATATTTTTATACCAAGCTATTTCAGAGCAGTTATCATTGTTACTACTTTTAATTTTTTGTACGATTATTTCAAGCCTTCTTTTATGTACTTTTCTAGGCATACCCTCCACATCCTTTCTAATAATTTCTAACTGTTCATCCACTGTTTCAAGCCCAATAAGTTTTAATTTATTATCCGAAGCAACTTTACCAATGTAGTCGTCTAAAGATAATTGCTCATCACCACTCTGTTTGGCCTGACATACATTTTCGTTATAATACCTGTTTAAAAAAACATACAGTTCTGTTGGTGTAATCTTATTTAAGTCAACTTTGCTTTTAGAGAAAATATTTTCAACAAATTGGTATTCATCATTACTTAAATACTTTAACCAATTGGTTTCTATAGTACGTTGGTTAATAATATCTTCAGCTAATTGGCCAGGTATGTTTAAGCTTTCTACAATTAACATATCTGATTTTAAGAGTCTTTGTTTAGCTGTGTTTAACGATTCAAAAAAAGTTTGACCAAATGCATGATGAGTGCCAAATAGGTAAGATATATGTTCAGTATCCTGAGATTTAATTTCAAACAAAATAGTTTTAATGCTATCTTTCTGGAGAATAGATACAGGAGGGATAAAACTATTAAAACCTAAGGCTAAATGATTGCAGTAAATTATTAATAAAATTATGTAAGTAATTAATTTCATTTTACAACATTTAGGTGCTTATAAGTTTACAGAATCCCCCCAAAGAAAGTTATTAACTTTATTTATATGATTTACTTTCTATATAGAAGGTTAGTAGTTATTATAATCGGGTAAAGTATAAGAGAAAGTGATTTATTCAAAATAGGGAAATAATTAACATACATGAAGGTTCCATTGTAGAAGGCTGTAGTAGTTATATTTAAGCTAGACAGTTAAGCTCTGCTGAAAATTCCTCTGAATTGATCTTGTCAAACAATGCTAAGAAAGCAGTTGTTTTGAGTTGAGCGGTTAGCATTTTTAAAAATGCACATGAGATAAAAAAGAAAGCCTTGTACAAAAATTAAAACTACATTACTTTGTTATAAATATGATCCATTAAGCACTGCAATTAAACCTTTTGGCTTTTCTTCTACCTGTACCATTCCCAAATTAATGTCTAATGTAAGATCTGTAGTTTTAGCTAAATGAGTTAGCTGACATTTAGATTGGGTAGAATCTCTTTGAATATTCCAGCGAGGAACCTAGCCCATCATATTCAATTTGTCTCACAAACTTTCTGCTAATTCTACATTTTCTAATTCAGTATTTACATCAACTTTTGTCGATCATGTTTTGTCAATTTCACTTTTTGCTACATCAATTTTATGGTTGAGAATGATGCTACTTAAACCAAGAGCGATTAAATAAAAGGAGGTGAAAAGCCCAGCATACAAATGCAGCTTTATCAGGAGGATTTTTTCATTGATTCATATTTTACTATTCTTTGATTCACTTTATAGTGATTACTAAAATTAGTAAAGCAGATTTATTTTCTTGTACTGAGAAGAGTAATTTAGAATAATACTATCTTTTATTAATATAAGATGAATAGAAACAACCCAACAAGTTTTGATACTCATCGATCTTTTTAGTATTAAAAAACACTATTCGAATAATTAATTCGGATTACTAGAGAATAACAGAGCGATTTTATTTACCTATCATTGGCTTATTATTGTACAATGGAGTACTACAAAGTGAAGTAGTGGCACCTTCTAATGTTTTTACAAAGTCTACAGAAGATAGAAAATAAATTTTAATGTAATTACGATTAGTGAAAGTTGAAACCCAATTACAAATGAAGAAGTCTTAAGACTAATTCCAAGTTCCCAACGATAAGATTGTAGAATCTATGTGATTAATTTCTTTTTAGATATAAAGTAATTCTGGATAAATTCTAAATTTATTCAGAATTACCTGCTTAATTAGCCTGCATGAAAATATTAATCATTGAAGACGAATCAGAATTAGCCCAAGATATGGTAAAGTATCTTACCACAGAGCAATATCTTTGCGAATGGGCTTCAGATTACAAATCTGCCATAAATAAGATTTCTTCTTATGATTATGATTGTATTTTACTAGATTTAATGCTTCCCGGTGGAGATGGATTATCCCTATTAAGCGAGCTAAAAAAGTTGCATAAGCAAGATGGAGTTATTATCATTTCAGCCAAGAATTCTATAGACGATAAGGTAAATGGATTAAAACTCGGAGCAGATGATTACTTAGCGAAGCCTTTTCACCAAGCAGAGTTGGCAGCGCGCATAGAATCTTTGATTAGAAGAAGGCTATTCGATAGCAACAACATCATCACTCAAAATGAATTATCGATTGATCTGCTAGCAAAGACAGTTACAATTGAAAATAATCTAGTAAACCTCACAAAAAAAGAATATGATCTGCTCTTGTTTTTTATTGGCAACAAAAACAGAGTGCTTTCAAAAAGTGCCTTAGCCGAGCATTTATCGGGTGATTTTGCAGATATGTTTGATAATCACGATTTTGTATATGCCCATGTAAAAAACCTGAAAAGGAAACTGAAAGAATGTGGCTATGGTGATTATATTAAAACAATTTATGGAACAGGTTACAAGTGGGAAATATGACCAAACTACTTAATAAACCGCTTAAAGTTTTCACCATTTATGCACTAATTATCTTAGTAATTAGCATTCCTGCTTATGTGTTGGTTGTAGATTTTATTTGGATTACTGAACTAGATGAGAATAATTGGCTCACATTGCAATACACCAAAAACAAACTAGAAGCCGAAACTTTTACCGAAGACGATCTTGAAAAAATCAATCATATTTGGGGTGAGCTACAACCCGGTGTTTCTATTAGCAAAGTAGAAGATAATTTTACTCTACAAGACAGTGTATACGAAGCGATTAGAACGAATGAGTATGATCCAGACGATGGAGAAGATCGTTTTCGTGGACTCATTTCTTATGTGGTGATCAATGGCGAAACATATCAACTAACCATCGAAACGAATGTTGAGGAATCGGATGAGACTTTCGTGGCAGTTGCTATAGTAACCATGGTTTTTTTCGCTATTTTGATTGTTGGCTTTATTATTCTCAATCGTAAATTATCTAGAAATACTTGGAAACCTTTTTATCAAACTCTTTCATCTTTACAATCTTTTGAGCTTTCTAAAGATCGCACACTCAAACTGCCAGAAACAGATATTGAGGAATTTCAAGAACTTAATAACAGTATTGAGCAACTGGTGAAAAGAAATGTAGACACTTACCAACTGCAAAAATCTTTTACCGAAAATGCTTCTCACGAATTACAGACACCGATTGCCTTGCTCAAATCTAAATTGGATTTATTGTTTCAAGAAAAGGATGTAACACCAGCAATCTCTGAGATTTTGAGTAGCATAGAAATGCCTCTTTCGCGACTTTCAAGAATCAACAAAAACCTGCTGCTTTTAGCAAAAGTCGAAAATCAACAATATACAGAACAAGAAGAATTGAGTGTAAAAGAGTATGTTGAAAACGCTCTATTGCTTTTCGAAGATTATATCGAAGATAAACAAATTACTGTTTGTAGCGATGTTGAAAATGCTTTACAGATAAACTCCAATCCATTTTTATTAGAAACACTAACCCACAATTTGCTTTCTAATGCCATTAGGCATACTCAAACCGAAGGAGCGATTTTAATTAAATTGGAGACAAACACACTCTTATTTTCTAATTCTGGAAAAGCAGCATTGGATATTAAACAGCTATTTCAACGCTTTTCTATGGCTTCTAAAGATAAGATCAGCAGTGGATTGGGGCTTGCCATTGTCAACGAAATTGCCAAAAGAGAAAGCTGGAAAATTGACTACTATTTTGAAAATTATTATCACACATTCTCAGTGGAATTCTAACAATTTGTTAATAAAATGTATCGATTGAATTAGGACGAATCGCATTCTAAATTTCTTCTAAATCTACTGTTAGATTGGGTTTAAAAATCTCATGAAACAGTTATTACTACTTCAGATCTTGTGTGCTATTTCACAATTGAGCCTTGCCCAATATTTCAACACTCATTTTTTTGAAAGGACAGACACTGCTAAAATCAATTTTATGCCAAAAAGAACTGCCAGTTTAAATCAAGTTTATACACCGGTTTCACTTATAATTTTTGGCCTATCTGCAAACGGAAAAGGAGAAGAATCTTTAAAACATGAGTTTGCAGAAGAGCGAAATGAACATTTAGCTAATTTTAGAACCCACATAGACGATTATCTGCAATACAGTCCAATTATTTTAAGCTATGGGCTTGATGCTTTTGGAGTTAAATCTCGCAACGATATTAAAAACAGAACTGCTATTTTACTCAAAGGCGAATTAGGAATGGCAATAGTTACGACTGCCTTAAAACATGCAACCAGTATGCAAAGACCAGATTTTTCTAATAATCACTCATTTCCATCTGGGCACACTGCCCAAGCATTTGCCGCTGCTACTTTTTTATCTGAAGAATATAAGCACAAACTAAAATGGATTCCTTATGTTTCTTACACGATTGCCTCAGTAGTTGGCGGGCTTAGAATGGCAAATAACAAACACTATGTGAGCGATGTTTTGGTAGGTGCAGGCATTGGTATATTTTCAGTTAAAATAGCTTATTGGACGCATAAATATAAGTGGAGTAAAAATTACAAAACAACCCTTAGGTAAATTCTAAATTTCTTCCAAGTTGCAACTGATATTTACCACATAACAAAACAAAAATGTCTTTCAAACATGAAAAAAACACTCATTATCGCATTCACTATATCAGTATTAAGTATGCAATCTTGTATACACAAAACTGATAGCGAGATGGTACCAGAAGAAGTACTTACAGCACTTAATGCAAAATTTAAAGATTACAAAAAGCTTAAGTGGGAAAAAGAAAATGAAGAAGAATGGGAAGCCGAATTCGTAATGGATGAAAAGGAATACTCAGCTAATTTTTTAACTAATGGTGATTGGAAAGAAACCGAATATGAAATTAAAGGGTCTGATTTACCAGATAAAATTTTATATATTCTTAATGAGAATTTTTCCGACTACAAAATCGAAGAATGTGAGATTGTGCTAAGCAACGAGGGCACTTCTTACGAAATGGAAATTAAAACCAATAAAGAAGAATTTGAGATATTAATTGATTCTAAAGGCAATTTGACAAAACAAGAAAATGAAGATTAAAATTATTATTTGCATTTACATTGTTCTAGCACCATTTGCAATAATGGCACAACAAACAGTAGTAAATGTTTCAGGCGCTGTTAAAGCCAAAACTAACGCAGAAAACTTACCTTTCGCTAGCGTGATTTTAAAGAATCAGGTAGACTCATCATTCGTAGCAGGAACAATTACTAATGACAATGGCTTATTTAGCATTGCAGAAGTAAAACCCGGAGATTATTTTTTAGAAGTCACCAACATAGGTTTTAAAAAACATGTGGCACCACTTTTTATCGGTTCAAACTCGGCATTTATTTCTATTGGTGCGATTATGATGGAAGAAAATGTGCAAGAGCTAAACGAAGTACTCATTACTGCAAACAAAAATGCCGTAACCAGTACGATGGATAAAAAAACATACGATGTGGCTAGCAATGTGAGCCAAAGTGGCGGCAGTATTTTACAATCTATGAGTAATTTACCGGGAGTAACAACGCAAGATGGACAAGTTCAACTTAGAGGAAATAGCCAAGTAATGGTCTTGATTGATGGTAAACAAACTGCAATTACAGGTTTCGGCAATCAAAATGGGTTAGACAATATACCGGCGTCTGCAGTAGAAAAAATTGAAATTATCAATAATCCATCAGCAAAGTTTGATGCCAATGGAAATGCAGGAATCATAAATATCATTCTTAAAAAAGAAGACCAAGAAGGCTTAAATGGAAAAGTGGGATTATCTACAGGTTTAGGTGCTTTGTGGGTGCGAAAACAGAATTTACCGGGTATAAGACCACAATATCAGGGAACACCAAAGATTAATCCTTCAATCGCATTGAACTATAGAAAGAAGAAAGTAAACCTATTCCTCCAAGCTGATAATCTGTACACACAAACCCTCAATAAGAATGAGTTCATTAATAGAACTTATGATGATGGAACGGTGATTAATCAGCAAATGAAACGGAACCGAAATACAAACTTCTTTACTTCTAAAGCTGGTTTAGATTGGTTTATAAATGATTATAATACCATTACAGTTTCGGGCTTATTCAGTAAAGAATCTATAAAAGATAGAGGCGACCAGCCATTTTTTGATGGAGAAACTGATCAAAGTCTGAGACTGTGGCAGTTCTTAGAAGATGAAGTGCTTACTGCTGCGATGGCTACTATGAATTACGAACATAAATTCCAACAGCCCGGACATAAGCTAAACATTGGCTTCAACTATACTTTCGACAGAGAAGATGAAAAGTACTTTTTCGATAATTCCAGACCAACTTTTACTACTAATGAATCTTTCTTCTTAATAGCCGATCAAAAAGTAGCCGACTTTACTTTGGACTATACCAGACCAATGAAACATGGTGTTTTAGAAACTGGCTTAAAGTTTAGAAGCAGAACCATTCCTACCGATATGCAATTTAATCCATCAGCAACAAATTCTGTGTTAGATACTGGAGCAGATGGAAAAGCCACTTACAAAGAAACCATTCCGGCAATTTATGGAAATTACACTTATGAGGTTAAAAAACTCGAAGCAGAAATCGGTTTGAGATTAGAGTATGTAGATTTGAATTATACAGTAGACCCTAACCACAATACTTATTCAAGCGATGGTTACGATTATTTGCAGCCTTTCCCCAATGCGCGCATTACATATAAGTTAGATGACAATCACCGATTTTCAGTCTTTTATAACCGCAGGGTAGATCGACCAGACGAAGGTGATATTCGTATCTTTCCAAAATACGATGATGCGGAAATCATTAAAGTGGGTAATCCGGCATTGCAACCACAATTTACCAATAGTTTTGAACTGGGATATAAAAACGATTGGGACAAAGGCTATTTTTATGGAGCACTTTACCATCGCATTTCAGATGGAACAATTACGAGAATCGCCACCACAGTTGACAGCACAAACCTGATATATAACATCTCGCAAAACGTAGGCAAAAGTTATAATACAGGTATTGAATTGGTAATAACTAGAGCAATTTCTGATAAAGTAAATATGAATTTAAACCTGAATGGCTACCACAATCAAATAGATGCTTTTACAGTGCTAAATAAGTATCCAGTTGAAAATACCTTTACCGCCAAAAAGCAAGAGATTTATTCTGGCAACATCAAACTCAATACGAATATTAAGTTTGCTAACAAAACAGAAGCGCAGTTAACAGCAATTTATTTGGCACCAGATATCATTCCACAGGGAACTATTAAAGCTAGATTTTCTTTAGATGTAGGAGTTAAAAAATCAGTTCAAAAAGACAAAGGTGAGTTGTTTGTAAATGCTACTGATCTTTTAAACACAATGGTAATTAGGCAAAAAATTGATGGAAATAATTTTTCCTATACTAGTTCTAATTACTACGAAACTCAGGTAATTCGTTTTGGCTATAGTTATAAATTTTAATTGACTAAAATATGCTATTAGAAAAAGTTGAGAATTATACTTCTAGTTTATTAGAAAAGCTCAATGACTTGCCTTTTCATAATATACATCATACGAGGGCTGTAATTTCTCATGTGAAAGAGATTTGTGATCGATTGTCGGTTTCAGCAAAAGATGGTGAATCTGTTTTAATAGCAGCTTGGTTTCATGATGTTGGGTACATCACATCACATAAAAATCATGAAGAAATTAGCAGTAGAATGGCAGAAGATTTTCTTGTAAAAGAAGGCTTATATATAGAGCAAATTGAGGTAATTAAAAATTGTATACTTTCAACTAGGCTACCACAAAAGCCTAAATTACTCAATGAAAAGATTTTGTGCGATGCCGACTTATATCATTTATCTAGTTTAGATTATTTTTTCTGGCAGCAACTATTGAGAAGAGAATGGGAGATATGCTATGCTAAAAAATACAGTGACCTTAACTGGCACAAACTGAATCGAGAATTTCTATCAAACCACAGCTACCATACTGAATATGGTAAAAAGATATTACTACCAAGAGTAAAAGACAATTTAGCTAAAACAGAAAGGCTTTTACATACCTATCAAATAAAATTGAGATCTGTTTGAAAATCCTTAGATTGTAAAAATCACTTTATTACTATCCTATAGTAAAAAATTAAACATTATAAAAAACTACACTGGATGTTTGCCCCTTATTTCTCTTTTAGAAAATCTTAAGGATTACTTAAGTAAAATTTTATGAAGTACTATCTAAATTTATTGAAGAAAAGGTAACTACTACCTAATCTTAACATCAACGAAATGCATTTAAATAAAAACTGTTTCAATCATCTACTAAAGTTATATACTACTTTATTTGTTATCGGTTTACTCAGCTTATTTTTTATTAATAAAGGTGATATTGTACTATTTATCAATCAATATCACAGTAATTTCTCAGATGCATCTTTTAAGCAAATTACCAATTTAGGAAATGGTATTTTGTTGTTGCCACTTTTGCTTCTTACTCTACTTTTAAAAGATCGATTTAGTGCTTTAGTAGTAGTTCTGGCCTCAGTGATACATGGTATTGCAGTATTAGTTTTAAAAAGAGTTTTATTTGAAAGTGCATCCAGACCAATAGCTTTTTTTAGCAACACATCCTTATTACATTTTGTCGATGGGGTGCAGGTACACGCTTCGAGAAGTTTTCCGTCTGGCCATACGACTACAGCTTTCGTAATTGCATTTTGTCTGTCTTTACTATTTCAAAAACGTTTATTGACTTATGTATTCTTGTTTGTCGCCTTAATAGTAGCTTATTCTAGAGTGTATTTACTTCAACATTTCTATATCGATATACTATTTGGGGCCTTAGTCGGCACTGCTTCTGTAATTATTTCAAGACTAATTGCCATTCAGGTTTTTCAAAAGAGATACTCAAAAACACTCATTCCTTCTTCTAAACTGTATATATCGGCAAATAACCTTGCTGATACTAGGCATACAATTCAACAAATTCAATATTCTGATAATATCATGAAAATATCTATTGTAGTCACTCTTTTAAACGAAGAGGACAATATTTTTCCCTTAGTTAACAATGTACAAAAAGCCATGAACGGTATCGATTATGAATTGATACTCGTGGATGATGGCTCAACAGATAGTACGGTTTCCAGAATTAAATCTTTGGAAAATAGCAGAATCAAACTCTTAATCTTTTATAAAAACTATGGCCAGACTTCAGCGATGTCTGCCGGAATTGAAGCTGCTAGTGGAGACTATATAGTTACCATGGATGGCGATTTGCAAAATGACCCAAGCGATATTCCTTTGATGCTCGAAAAACTTTTAAGAGAAGAATGGGATGTAGTTGCAGGTAGAAGATTAAATAGAAAAGATGGCATGTTTGTTAGAAAAATTCCAAGTAAAATTGCCAACAGCCTCATTAGAAAACTCACCGACATTAGGATAAATGATTATGGTTGTACCTTAAAGATTTTTAAGAAAGAAATTGCCAAAGATCTTGGTTTGTATGGAGAGCTACATAGGTTTATTCCAGTGTTAGCGCATCTACAAGGGGCAAGAATTGCAGAAATGAATGTGAAACATCACCCAAGGATACACGGTAGCTCTAAATACGGATTGGGCAGAACTTTTAAAGTTATGAGCGATTTAATGTTGATGGTGTTTATGAAAAAGTATCTACAAAAACCCATTCACCTTTTGGGTCCTATTGGCTTTCTAAGTTTTTCTGTGGGGAGCATTATCAATTTATACTTGCTCATAGCCAAAATAGCTGGACAAGATATTTGGGGAAGGCCATTATTAATTCTTGGAATTACTTTGTTATTAGCTGGTATTCAATTTATTACCTTCGGTTTTATTATGGAGATGAATATGAGAACCTATTACGAATCTTCAGACAAAAAGACCTATAGAATTAGAGAAGTGTTTATTGGGAAAGAGAATAACCTAAGCACCTCTAAAGTGTTATAGTATTTAATAGAGTGGTATACAAGATGAAAATTTATATTTCCTTCAAGAAAAGAATGTCACGTATTTCATTTATGTAAGACTAAGTTTCCTAATGATTGACCGATTGTATATTTTGTACAGTTACTGCAATTATGGACTTGTGGGAACATGAGAGGACACTTTACATAAAGGCACATGGTAGAGCATTATGTAAAATATAAATAAAATATCCACCCCTTTGTAAATATTTTAAGGGGTGGATGTAGATTTCTATCTATGGACTTTAAAAAAAAGTCTTAATTGCTTTACCAAGTTCAATTTCAAATAGTTATGAAAAGCACAATATAACTTTCAGTGGATGGGAAATCAGAATAATTAATTTTTTTATTTTGATCAAATTGGACCTATTAACTCCATCGGTTTGGAAACAGAGCCATAATATTGCGAAAAGCAATATTTTCAAATTCTTCTTGTGTCAAATGATTTTGAAGACAAGGTACAAATTTATCTATTACAGTTCTTGGTGCAAAGAAAGCATCAGAGCCAAATAAGGTATGGTTTGGTGCAATTTCATTTGTCAATTTAACTACAAAAGGATCAACGTTTAGGGCAGTATCAAACCACATTCTAGCAATATAGGTGGATATATTTTTATCTACACTGGCCCAACGAGTTTTTATTTTATAAGAAACAGGCATGGCATTTCTTACTGGTTCTAACCTTGGGAAAGCCACTTTTACTCTGCTATGTAAATAAGGCAAAGTACCTCCCATATGAGAAAATATGAATTGAACATCAGGGCATCTTTCCATTGTTCCGCTATAAATAAGGTTATTTGCGGCTCTTGTGGTATTAAAAGTAAATTCTGTTATAAAATCTATAGGAACAAATTCTGGTTTTTTGATAGAAGCAGCAGGAGAACTAGGATGGACATATACTACAGCTTTAAATTTTTGTAATTCATTTAATATGTTATCATAACAAGCATTTCCTAAAAATTCATCTTCATAATTAGATAATAAGCCCTGCTTTTAGCATGCCTCCAACTACTAATTGTTGCAAGTGATAGATCCCATTATAATGAGCAGGAAATTCTTTTTTACTTAGTAATAAGTTCGTGAATGGTCCCATTCCCGCAAACAAAGAGATATGTTCAACCAAATTATGATAAAGGTTAATGTTTGTATTTAAATGGAAATATTCAGCTTCTTGAGTTATCGAATCACTTGGTGCTGCCAAATATTCATTTGTTTCTTTTCCTCCGTGTTTTATGTATCTTATTTGTGAAGAGAGATAAAAACGTTTTTTCTCTAAATAATCAAGGCCTATCTGAAAAGAATAGTTTTTAATACTTTTAGTTAGAAGCAGAAAATTCCATCATATATTTTATCATCGAAAAGCATATCTGTTACAGACCCATGATGAATAGTTATATTGGATTCATAATTTTTTTTACTAAATCAATGGCCGTATTAGAAATTTCAATTCCAGTTACTTCCCATTGTATTGTCCAAATTGGAAACTCTTGTAGTTTGATAAACAACAGAATTTACTGGTAAATAGGTATGTGTTTTTATGTTTCTTCTTGGTAAAATTAATTCTCATTTGGTGCTATGGATTACAGTAGCATTTTGAACTAGCAATTATCTCTTATCATTAACATATACCTTTATAAAACAATGAAGTACTTACTGAAATTAATTCTAGCAATATTTTTTATAATACCAGCTCAGGCCCAAAATGCAGATCTGAACACAGAAGGAATGTATAATGCAGAGTTTTTTGATTATTTATATAGAGGGCATTCCGAGAATATTGAATTGACTAGGGAAGATCCATACTTTTTAGGAGTTTTTGAGCAGTATTTAAGAGCCTATGGTGAACAATGCGCGAGTTATTTACCAGATAACAAAGTTAAAATAATGGAGCAGGTTTGTGTTAAAGAGAGTGTTACTACGAATGGCTATGGTGTTGAAGTCAGTAGATATTGTGTTGAGTGGGAGTGGGTGTGGACGGGTTTATATGCTCGCCCTGATTTATATAAATCTAAATTAGAGATTGAGCAAATACACAGAGCAAATGGACTGAAAAATGTAATGGAGTATATCATGAACCCAAATTCTTTGGGTAATTCGGTAGATCTAGCACATAAAGCAAAAGGTTTAAAACTAGATATGAATCAAATATTTGGTCTGAACAAATGTGATTGTGATGCCTTGAGAAAATTGGAAGAAAACCTTAAGTTATTTGCTCGAAATCAACCTCTAAACCGGATACAAGGCAAAAGTAAATATGAAGCAATGAAAGAGTCAGGTGGCCCTACAGGATCACAAAACTTTAACAAATTGATAGATGACTTAGTTACAGCTCAAGCACAGACTTGGATGATGAATCGTTACACAGCAGGAAGCATTTCAGGTGTCACAATAGAGTCAAAAGATAATCAAGGAAGACCTATTTCTATTAAAGCAAATTATAGTTACTCTGGCTTTGGAGGTAATAGCCAAGGTTGGGTTAAAATTATTTTTGAAAATGGATTGCCAAAATGTATTTACTTCTTCGATTTCCCTAATAACTGCAAGACTCCAACCACAAGTATTGTCTCATCATATGCGCAAGGTAATTATGGGGAATAATTTATTTTTAATTTAACATAATGATAGTTATGGATATTTATAACATACTGATATTCAGAATGTTAACCCATTGTACTCACTAGAATTATATGCACATAGTTGTAACAGAAGAAACCGTCTTTTTACTCTCCATCTACGATAAATCTGACAAAAAAAATATCTCAGAAAAAGAACTAGCAGAACTTCTTGATAATATAGATGAATAGCTTATGTATAAACAAAACCCCCAACATCTTTATAAACATTGGGGATTTGTATATTTTAATCCAAGAAAGAATCAAACATTATAACCCATAATTTGGTGTGTAACAAGAAGCTAAAATCCAGTGGAACACATATACTCTGCCTTAACAATAAAAAAGCCTTACCATTTTTGTAAGGCTTCAAGCATTTTAATGCTTTTTCACATAATATTCATACTCAAAAAAATTATGTAATGAACCAATGGTCGTAGTTCCAGAGTCTGTTTTTGATTCTACATCAAAATCATAAATATATCCCCTCAACATTTTTTTCCCGATTTTATCAGTAGGTAATTCCACTTCAATAGTATGACCTAAAGTTTCAATATTGCCATATGTAATGAAGTCAGTACTATCAATTAAAATAAACTCATCATTATAGTTACCTACATGTGCCATTATTCTAGAGTGCTCAGGTTCAGTTACTTCTAAAGTGACAAGTACCTCTTCATCTTGATAAAAGGTATCTTTCTCAGTTATAACGTTAACCCTTGATTTAGAATCGTACAAATTGCCTAAACTATCGTATTTCTCATAAAATATAGGTATGGAGCTCGTGTCACCTTCAAAAACAAATAAAACGGATTTCTCTTTACTTTTTAATAATTTCCGACTATCATCATAATAACCGTAGTGTGTCCCTACCATATACATATCGATGTATTTACCTTCATAAATTATATTACCTTTAGGTGAGAATATTTTATTTATACCATTGGCAATTCCTTTTTCTAAAACATATGTTTTATTGAGCTTACCATTATTATAATAAACCTTATAATGTCCATTATATTCACCATCCTTATATGTGCCTTCTTTTAAAAGCAAACCATCTTTTGAGTATTTTTTGAAAGGCCCGTTCCTAATACCATCTACAACACGTGTTTCGGTTTTTAATTCTCCATTCTCATAATATAATTTTAATTCTCCATTGTATTCTCCATTTTGGATTTGTATAATATACTTTAAATTACCATTTTCATAATAATCTTTCTCGTATTCTTCTTGTTGGACACCACATGAAATCAACAACATAAAAAGGTATAGATGTGTTTTAAAAATAATATTATCAGTCATTATTATCAGTTTTTACAGTATCAGAATATATTTTTGTTTTATTGTCTGGAGCATATACTCTTCTTTCCTTAATAGTTCCTTGCGGATTTAGATTTATACTACTACTATTTCCTTGTTCTCCAGTTTCATTTGCATTGGGGAGAGGTTTTTCCGATTCAGAAGGATAATCATCAGGATTAAGTGCTTGGGGTTTATTTTGGGTGTCTGACGTTTGAATTGTGGTAGTTGTATTATTACTAGGTTTATCCTCAACTCCCAAGAAAGCGCTTACAGCATTTACTGCATCTTCTAGTTCAAAAAAACTTACTACACCATTTAGGCCATGTCTCAAATTTTGAGAAAAACTAACAACTGAATTTCCTGATGAACCTATTGTAACATTATCCACATCGTCGTAGATTTCGGTAGGTCCATCTGTAAAGTCCTTTGATCTCCACCCCTTCCCATTTGGATTATCATCTTTTTCATATGTAGAGTATGCAACTGCTCCTACAGGAATTTTATGTCCATTACCATCTAAGGCATCATGTTGGAACTTAGATTTAATATAATTACCCAATTTTCGCAATTCATAATTTACTCTAGCACCATCATCACTAAACCAAGGACAGTCAGGACAATCTCCATATGGATCATTATATCTAACAGGGTTATTAAATGAATATTGATAAGGAGATAGTGATTCTTGTGGTGTGGCTTCTGCCAATGGGTCAATTTGATTGAATCTACCCAACTGGTAATCATAGGTTCTATGTTTGGTCATGTCCCAATTTAGTCCAAAATCCCTGTCCCTCTCTGTCTTGAACTGTTTCTTACCTGTACCCTGATTGTACTGAAACTTGTTGTCAGGAATGCCTTGTTTTTCAATGCCTGCCATGTTGAGCCCGAAAGGATAGTAATGATTTTCTTGCACAATTCTGGCTGGAGTATAATTGATTTCAATATCATCAAACCAAATATCGATATTACTTTCATTAGCTACAAAGATTTTTACAAAGCCATCTGCTGCTATTTCTAAATTTAAACTCAACTGAGAATTCCCCATATTACATTATGAATACTCCTTTCAAACACTAACGTATCTTTTGAGCTTACCAACTCCTGCATCATATGATTTTTCATCTTTTAGTATTTAACCATACTTTCAATCGCCCTTCATTATGACTTTTACCTAATTTCTAACTACTTAATAATAGCACCATTATTATCAGGTGACAAACTATTGGAATAATAACTATAAATAGCACAGTTCTCACCTCTAAATTTAATTTCAGTAGGAGTACCTCTTTCATTTAATGGTAATTGCGTCTTAACTTTAAACTTATTAGTATCTAACTTAGATTCGATAATTTCAGCCCCATCTACAATAGCTTGCCAATCATAACCTTCATCATCCCAACATATATGAATACATTGCCCTAGCTTCGCAATTTTACTGATATCTAGTTTTACATAATTTGTATCTAGAATGTATTTGATTTCATCTCCATTGTAAATATATCTTGTATCTCCTTCAGTTCTAACAATTAAGCACTTTGTAGTATCAGGAGAATAAAAACGAATCAAATTTGGATTAGGCTTTTGACTTATATTGCATCCTATTAATGGAGAAAACAAGATAATCAATATAATACATTGTTTTCTTCTTTCAAATACTAGTGTGTTCAACAATTGTATATTCAACTTTATAATGCTCATTTATTTTTCCTGCCTTTTTTAATAGAGTCTTTAGCCTAAAAAAATTTATTTACTCAAACAAATCACCTTAACGTTCTTGTTTGATCCAACTTGAATCTAAAGTGTCAATCTATTGATATATATAAATATACTGTTATCTCTTTCTTTTAATGGTTTAATTTGATATACTATTAGCCAATTATTTAGATTATTTTATACAAAACATCATACTATTTTCATTGTTTTACCACTTTCCAAATAGCTTTACCTTCTTCTGAACTCAAATCAATCAGGTAGATGCCTTTTGAAAGATTACTCATGTCTAGTTCAAAGTTCGATGAGTTTTCGTCAAAATATTTTTGCTGTACTCTCCTGCCTGATGTATCTAAAACCTCGATTGTAACTTTACCAGAAATAGCCGAAGATGTTTCTATGGTTACTTTTGTTTGAACTGGATTTGGAAACAAGGTAATCCCTTTATTTAATAAAGCATCAGATATTCCCGTGATAGATTCCACAATCATACTTATGTCTACTTCATTCACAATAACTGAAATTTTAATAGTAGAATTTTCTTCTTCTAATCTTACTGAAGATGAACTTGTATCAATCGCTTTGCCTTCGTAATCGACTTTAATCTGATAGCTTTCAGCTTTTAAACCTTCTAACTTAAACTTACCAGACTCATTTGATAATGCACTTGCTTCTATTTTTCCAGTAGTTGAAGATTCTGCATAAACTGGAATATTAGGAAGTGGAGTTCCTGTCTCTTCTAAGTCTTGAGTTATTCTACCACCTGAAATACCAGTCTGAGATAATACTATACCTTCGATTGTGCCATTTCCAGTTTCATCATTTACAATCTGTTGAATTTGAATTTCATAATTACTATCAGAACTTAGATAAACTAATTCAGCTTCAGATTCAAGAACAGTATTTCCAGAATATGTAGTCAATAAATTCGGATGTAACTCATTATCAGGAATGATTTTGATTATGTAATTCCCTTCTGCTAAATCAGTCAAATTAAATGAATTGGTGTTTATTACTTCTTCTTTTATTAATTCCAATCCAGTTTCAATAGATTGATAGATATACGCTATAAATTTTATTGTAGCTGGACTTTCTGGAATTGAAAGATTTATATCCAATGCAAATAAAGTTTGTGATTCTATAAAACCATCACAATCATTATCTATTCCATCTTCTAATTCTACTGCACCAGGATAAATATCAGCATTACTATCATCGCAATCTGTATTGTCTGAAACATAGCCCTCTGGTTGTTCACAAGATTGAATGCTATCTTCAGTATTTCCGTAACCATCTCCATCTGTATCGACATACCATGTTAATAGATCTTTTTCTATAACAACAGTTTGAGTAGCTGTTACTTGATTACCACTCTGATCAATAAAAATCCAATTTACTAAGTATGTTCCCTTTTTCTGATAAGAAATGGAATCTGTAGTGGTACCTATTATCTCTCCATCACAATTGTCAATTGTGGAAGGTGGAGTTAATGTTACATTACAGTCTGATTTAATATCTGTAAGAGATGGCTTAGTGGGAGCTGTTTCATCTTTTGTTGAGGTTATTAGAATATTACTTGAATTACTATTACCCAGATTATCTTTTACTAAAACCTTAAAACTATATTCAGTACAAGCATTCAAACCTTTAACTGTATAGCTTAAATCCGAAGTAGTGATTAAGACATTTTCACCCTGATAAACTTCATAAACAATATCATCGCTATGATTAAGGGAATCTATCCAACTAAGTTCTATTTCAGTTTCACTAAGACTTTTTACTTTAAGTATAGGTGCTGATAGTGTTATTTCACTTCCTCCATCATAATATAATAATTTACCTTTTGGATATGAACCATTAATCCCATTAAAATCAGCAATATTATTAAAAACATTACTAACTGGATTCCATTCAAAAATTACACCGTCATTGTATTTTCCTCCACTAGAAGTTGTCCCATAAAATTTATCATTTTTTAATAGTAAGCCGCTTAAAGGTCCTGCTCCAGTAGTTCTCTCAAAATCAATTTTTTTTACATATTCATTTGTTTCTGGATCCCACTCAAATATTACTCCAAGGTCATTTACACCTCCTCTCCGTGTTGTCCCATAAAACTTCCCATTATTTAATGTTAAAACTCCATAAGGATTATTCCCATTTGTGCCATCAAAATCAACTTTTTTTACATATTCATTAGTCTCAGGATCCCACTCAAAGATAACTCCGTAATCATTTTCTCCTCCTTCATGAGTCATCCCATAAAATTTATCATCTCTTAATATCAAACTCTTACAAGGACTTACTCCATTTTCATTGTCAAAATCAATTTTTTTTGTATATATATTGGTTTGAGGATCCCATTCAAATATTACTCCGAGGTCATTTACACCTCCTCTCCATGTTGTACCATAAAATTTCTTTTTATAAAGTGTCAAATTTCCTATAGACCATTTCCCATTAACACCATCAAAATCATACATTTTCGTATAAATATTTGTTTCGGGATCCCATTCATATATTACTCCGTAATCATTCTCTCCTCCTTCTTGTGATATTCCATAAAATTTATCATCCTTCTCTGTTAATATCTCCTTTGGAGATTTTCCATTCACACCGTCAAAATCATACAATTTTGTATAAATATTACTTTCAGGGTTCCATTCATATATTACTCCTCCACCATATTTCCCACCATCACCTGTCACTCCATATAGTTTATCATCCTTTAGGATTAAACCACCCCATAAATTGGCGCCTTCCTCACTTTGCTCTTCAAAATTAAGCATATTGAGAATAGTATTGTTAGTGGGATCCCATTCGATTAACGCTCCTCTAGAGAATTTCCCCCCAAATGTTGTAGTAAAATATAATTTATTATTTAATAAAGTAAATCCATATGTAGGCCATGTGCCAGAACTTTCATACTCAAAATCTATTTTTTTTGAGTATTCATTGGTTTCTGGATTCCATTCGAATATGACTCCATCATCATTTACTCCTCCTTGATCTGTCATACCATAAAATTTATTATTCCATAGAAATAATGTCCCAGTCAATATAGTTCCACTATTTTCGTCAAAATTATATTTGATATTAAAGATATTGGTTTCTGGGTCCCACTCAAATATGACTCCTAAACCATTTAAACCACCACTTCTTGTCGCACCATAAAACTTACTATCTTGTAGAAGTAAATTTTTACTTATATAATTATTAAAATCATATTTTTTTGAATATTCATTTGTTTTTGGATCCCACTCAAATATAACTCCTGAACTATTTAGACCACCACTTCTTGTCAACCCATAAAACTTACTATCCATTAAAACTAATTTACCAACAGGATTAGCTCCATTACTTTTAACAAAATCATATTTTTTTGAGTATTCATTTGTTTCTGGATCCCACTCAAATATGACTCCATCATCATTTTCTCCTCCTTGTTCTGTCATGCCATAAAATTTATCCCCTTTTAGTGTTAAGGTTCCTGTAGGTTGGATATCATCTTTAAAATCATATTTTTTTGTATATTCATTTGTTTCTGGATCCCACTCAAATATAACTCCCGTATCATAATCACCTCCCCACCAGGTCATTCCATAAAACTTTCCATCTTTTAATACCAAACTACCATATGGAAAATATCCACTACTATCAGTATCGTTGAAATTATATTTTTTCACATATGAATTGTTTGAAGGATTCCACTCATAAATAATACCTTCATCATATGTTCCACCAGATGAGGCCATTCCTATTAATTTACCATTATACTCAACGAAAGGAGTATTCCTAGAAAACCCTCCATCAAATTTAGTTTTAACACTAAAAGGTGCAGGATCTATTAATTCTTGCTTATTAATGTCATATTGAAAAATTGCCCCATTACCATCTTCTCCTCCACCTTCAGTTATTCCATAAAATGATTGAGAATATAATCCATTTATTGATATTTTAAATATCAATAAGATAGTAAATACTATTATATGTTTATAATTGATTGAAGTTGTTTGAAAGTATTTGTTTGTCATATATTAATCTATATTAATTTTACCCATTCAAAGGTACTAAAGTGATAAATATATGTGAAAATATGGTTTATTTTACTATTTCAAATCAATATTTTTGTGGATGTTTATTCTATAATCTCTCATTTTGCAATTACCAAATATTCAAAAATCATCCGACAAAAAATCAATACTCTTGCATCCTCACCTCCATAAAATTTGGTTTGAGGCTAAACAGTAGATAAGTTTTACAGGCCTGTAAAACGGTAAAATTTCCTTTGGTTGAAGCCAGTAAAAATTAAAGGCCACGATTTGGCCTTTGATTCTACTAGAAGGTAATTATTCTCCCCTACTCTGGCTTTGCCGAAGAAGTGGAATACTTAACATATATGGGGGTTATGTGTGTCATAAGTTATTGATAGTCATCCTCCTTTCTGGTATATGATTAGAATATTTTAATGAGTGAAAATACTTATGCTAATTTTTGAGTTTCTGGATAGCAGAAATTTTCACATCTAAATTCACTTTCTAACTTCTTCAATTCTAGAATAATTATATTAAGGTTTTTCTGCCATTTATCGAAACTATATCCAATATGTTTAAGTGAACCTACATACTTAAATTCTATTTGAATTTGCGTAGAATCAAATCCTCCCCTACCGATTAATTTTGCTCTTTTTGCGATATGATCACTCTTAAAATAGGCTTCTATATCTTTAAAAATAGTAATATATTACTCTTCACTACATCTAAATATATAAGTAGCTCTATCCAGTTTTATGCTCTCCCAAATAATTAAAACTTGCTTGCACCAATAAATTGGGATTGAAAAAAAAATTTCTGAATTATAATAGATGGACTTTTTATGAAACCAAACCTTTTATAATTGGAATTTTTTACAATTATTCCTATACATCTTTTCTAGATTCATTATTAATTAATATTTATGTTCTCTCAAAACCCTAAAACCTAAATATTCAAGTCTAACAAAAGAACGTTTCGGATATCTGAATTTAATTTCACAAGTCTTCAACCCTGTACTCCAAGATCCACCTTTGATTACTTTAGAATCAAGAGAATAATTATTTTTTTCTGACTCAATGAGATAATCATCACTGAATTTATCATCAACCCATTCATATGCGTTCCCACTCATATCATACAAACCTAATTGATTAGGTAATTTATAACCAACTCCTACAAGTTTCCCATCACTACTTGTCCATGCAACTTTTTTTAAATCATTACTACCTGCATACTTATAGTTGTGATTTTTTTTACCTCCACTGGCTGCAAACTCCCATTCTGCCTCTGTTGGTAATCTATATTTCTCGCCTGTTTTTTCACTTAACCAATTACAATAGGCTATAGCATCAATCCACGATATATTTACAACAGGTTCATTATATTCATATTTTGGTTTGATTTTAAAGTCATCACCATTTTTCCATGTATAATATGTTGGACTAGTTAACCATACATCATCAGATGGATCATATTCGTTATCGTTTGTGTTTGAATAATCAACTTTATATCCTGATTGTTCAATAAAATATGAAAACTGCTCAAGAGTTACCTCATATTTCCCAATACTAAATGAATTTATATGTAACTCATAACCTTCTTTATCATCATCATTGCCAATGATATATTTTCCACCTTCGACAAAAATTAATTCAGGATATTTAGATAATCCTGGTCTTGATATTTGTGAATAAGAATATGTATAGAGTATGATTGATATTATAATTGTTATGTAAACTTTTAATTTCATCATCAACTTTTAACATGTATTGCCTACATAGTTTATTTGAAATCAGTAATTGTATTTAGAATTTTTTCTAATAGTAAAATAAATATCTAAAATGTAATTTTAATTGATAATTCAACTGACTCTCGAATATGTATTTTACTTTTAAATGAAACTCCAATTTCAACCATATTACTCAAAAGCATTAGATTAGAAGCAATATCCAAACTTTCATTTAATTCACTAGAAGTATTTAATAGTATTTCTTGTTGGGATAACAAATTGGAGTCTATAGGGTTTCTAGACTCTACTAATGCTGAAATCTCAGGATCAATATTTAATCCATAGGAATACAATTTTTCTTTAGCTTTTTGATAATCGGGTTCACTACCTATATAATAGTTCTTAAGAGAGAAATTTTTATGAGTTTTTTCATCAACATTTTTTTCTGTTTTTAAAGTTGTACTAATGCATTTATATTTACCATTTGCATCTATTTTATAATTTTTTTCTGTTTCTTTTATTCTGATACTTTTTACTTCGAAAGATTTCGCACCTAAAATTTTAGCTATATTAGCAGTGTTTAATAGTTTTTCCCTTTGAAGTAATTCATTACTGTTTTGTATGCTGACAAAACAATTTGCTTTATATGGATGTGCTATTAAAATAGAGTTATTAGATATTTTTTGAGACCCTAATACTTCGTGAATTTTTAAGAATTCCTCAATTTTATTATTTGGTAATAGTTGGATATTCTTTGAAATTACATTATCATAATTATCCTCATATTTTGAGGCTAGGACATCTTCTTTCCTAGTAAACATAATTACTTTAGAATTTATAGTATTCATTTGGAAACCAATTTATAAATTATGATAGTTAATACCGTTGCTACTCCAATAACAATTATTTTTTTACTTTTTTTACTTTTTTTATATGATGAGATTTCGGTGAAAAATGTCAATAATAAATTTTCATCTACCTTTTTGTGGATTTTTGACAAATTTTCATTAATATATTTCATTCCATTATCAATATTTCCATTTTTTAAAAATATCATAAATGGTAATTTCCTATTATCTTTATCCTTATTAATTAAAACACCTGTTATTATAAATCCGTCCTTTAGAGTAGAAACTGAGCTTTGCGAATAATCTTTACTCTCCCAAATAATTTCTTTAGAAGGATTATTGAAAAATAATTCTCTTATATACTTTACTTTTCCAATATCTTTACTTGCAATTAGCTCATCTTCAAAAAAAAGATATTCATTATTATCCGCATTTTCATGTTGCACCCAAATTGCATTACTACTTTTCATCCTCAAATAATTTAATTTTTAATTTTTCTAACTGACTACTATCGGTTAAATTAATAAAATGAGGTGCCTGAATACCTCCTTCACTAGCAATTTTCTCTATCTTTTGCCATACTTTTTGTCTAGCATTGTTAATATGTGATACTGAATCATAGTGGGACGCTATTATAATTACCTTAGCCCTATTATTTTTATGCCTTTCTTTATTAATCTTATTAATAAAGTTTAGCCTTCCAATATTAACTTCAACATAACTTTTGTCAACCAACATTTTTTTTGAATCCAAAAAATAGAAAATCAAATCACTCTTATTTATCTCATCTTTGTAGTATGCTTTTACAGCTTGTTCCGTACCAGATATGTCTTTACCTTTTGATAGAGTTATTTTCTTATCCTTTATTTCAATTTTAATTTCCTTAAGGTCATTATGTCCAATTGTACCATCTTCAAATTTTGTTTTTCGTAAGTAATTGTGGAATGTTGTTTTACCTGAACTTACAGGCCCAAGTGCTGAAATATAAATCTTTTTTTTTGACAAATTAAATAAAGAGTATCCTGCCCCTAATAGAGTTGCTCCACTTATTACTCCCCATATGATTATTGGTATTGGCATATTTATATTAATTCAAAGATTTCTTAAATGGTTTTCTTTTGATACAGTAACTTAATTAATAAACTAAAAATGAGTAAGAATATTTAATATTGTATACCACAAAAAGATAATTAAAATTTTATAGCTGAAAGTAAAGATAAGTGTAGCTTATATAACTGTTGATATTACTAGAAACCTATCTAACATCTAAAATGGGTTTTTGTCTATTATATTTTGATATCTAAACTTAGAAGCTGTTTAAAGTCATTTTTTCGGCAGTGAAATTTGTTTTAGAAAGTTGTAACTCGTTAATTTTTCTATTTGTACCTTTAGCTATAGACTTTGTCTTTCCTTTATTTTTAAATTAAAACAAGAACTTTAGATACTATACACTGCAATAGCAAGTTACGATAAAATTCTTTTGTGAACTCTTTGTCAAGTTAATTGGATAATCGATTACAACTCTTCATCTATCGGCATTAAAAACATTTAATTGATTAAGTAAATATATCATTAACAAATCACGAATTTTGCTGTGGTGATGTATATACAATTTATAAAAGATTATGAAATAGTTTTCTGTAAAGATTTTATAGATAAATGCTGGTAATTAAACAATGTTGGTAAATAAAAAGCATTGATATTAAGAATAAAACAACTAAAGTGATCAAAATATTTATAAACAAATGTCACTATCATTATAGATGAATTTGGTGAAAAATTAAGCATCTAACTATAAACTTAACTTTAAAAATAATTCAACTTTTGAGTACGGAAACTCATATTTCAAATAATCTTTAATTGACGTAAATTCTCATTTTTATAGAGGGAAATTAATCATAGTTACTCGGCTCATATATGTATTTGTTTTAATTAATATCATTTGTATGATCTTGTATTAACAATTTAAATAATGTATTTCTTATGAAATGATAGAATTTTTAAAAGGCAACAATCATGAAAATAAATTATAATCCAAGATATATAAAAAAGCATTTATCAATTAGAGTACCATGGCATGACAATGCTTGGAATGGTACTGTTTGTACAAATGCTAAAAATAATGATGCTTGTTTGGTTCTTAAAAATTGTGCTGAAAACAGAAATGATAATTTAGAGAAAGAATTTGCAGGTAGAAAGATTTGTGAAATTAAAGATGAAAATAAATTACCTCCATGCATATCTGAAAGTGCCATGTTTATGGCAGATTTTGACTTTAATAGAACTGTTAAACATCCATATGCAAAGGGCTATAATGATTATTACAAACATCTTTTGCCTTCAACTGTTCTTTATCCAAAATATAGTGCCCCAGCAGTACCTTTTCGATGGGGAATGCCTGAATTTGCTGAAAAATTTGCAGAGCAGTATAATTTAGAATTTGACCCAAAGCAAGAGCCATATGCTAAAACTAGTGATGAATCCTTAAAGTTTACAACGAATTGGGTGCAGCATTACCCAAATCAAAAAGCAGTATTTGATTGTTTTTTTGAACATCTTAATCCTAATGAATCTCTAAGTTTTTTTTATGCTAAAGAAGTCCCTTTTGTAGAAGAAAACAACAGAGTTTTAATAGGATTAGGAGAAATCTTATCAATCAATCCACCACAACCGTTTGATACATCAAATGATACAGGTTTTGTATCTATGCCATGGGAGCATATGGTAAACCACAGCATTAGACCTGATTTTAAGAATGGTTTTATTTTCCCATATCACCAAGCTATTGAATATCAAAAAACACATCCTAATTTTGATCCAAAAAGCATTGCGGTTATAATCCCCAATGAGTTCAGAGCGGAATTTTCTTATGCTACAGAACATGTATCTCACGATTTTGCAATTTATATCTTACGTGAATCAATCAAAAAAATTGAACTGGCTAAAAAATTAGAGATAGGAAGTAATTGGGATAATATTTTAGACTGGTTAAGTAAAAAACTATTTCTAACTAAAAAACTTCGAGGAGATTATCCTGGTTTTGGCTCATCTTTAGCTGCTTTGGGTATAAAAAGAGCTCATTTCTTAGCGCAATATATATTTAAAAATATAGAAAAAGAAGATTGTCCATGGGAGTATTTGGAGAATGTTTTTATTGATATAAACTCATTACCAGAAGATTTAAAAAATAGCATTTCTCCTGAAAATATTGAATTATGGCACTATTATAAAAATAGTAATGAATCTCGTTTATTTCTTTTACAGTTATTGAGCCGATTTAATTTGAGTGAATCTCAAGTTAAAATAATTTTTGATATCAATAAAAGGAAAAAAGAATACCAAGATAAAACAGATCAAGAGCTTATAAAAAATCCTTATTTGTTATATGAAATCTCTATTCATTCTTGTGATCCAATTAACTATTCAGTTATTGACACTGGCTTAATGCTGAATACAACCAAAAAGCTCAAACCTTTCCAAACGAAACAGTTTTCTAACTTAAGTAAGGAAAGAATAAAAGCATTAACTGTTATGCAGTTGGAATTCCAAGCTAATAATGGTCATACATTATTCCCAGAAGAAGAATTAGTAAAAAACATTGCTAATTTACCAATAGAGCCAGAATGTAATTTAAACTCAGACTATTTCAATTTAGCTGCTTCTGTATTCGATAAAAGTATAGTAACTCATTTTACAGCAGATAATAAGAAAGCATATCAATTATCAAGGTTCAATGATACAGCAGAACTCATAAATTCAATAATTACAAAAAGGATAAATGCTAAAAAGCATAATTTACAAGAAGATTGGGGAAAGTATCTGAGTGAAATTGAATTTAAGAATACTGATGAAGATTTAAAAGCTAAAGAAGAAAAAACAAAGGCATTAGAAGTGATGGCTAATGCAAGGTTTTCTGTATTAATTGGGCAGGCAGGTTCAGGAAAAACAACTTTATTATCAGCTTTAGCCTCTATTCCTCAAATAAAACAAGGTAATGTTCTTTTTTTAGCTCCAACAGGAAAAGCTCGTGTTAGAATGGAAGAAAAGGCTAAAAAATTTGGTGTAACTGCAAAAACTATCGCTAGCTTTTTATTTAAATCAGGCAGATTTAAAGGTTCTACCCAATCATTTCATTTAAATGATGCGGAGAAAGAAATGGGTTATAAAACAGTCATTATAGATGAGTGTTCTATGCTGACTGAGGAAATGCTAGCTGCAACTTTACAGCATTTAAAACGGGTAGAAAGACTTATACTTGTGGGAGATTATAGACAGCTTCCACCAATTGGTGCTGGCAGACCGTTTGTTGATATAATTAATTTTATCAAACCAGAAGGAATAGAAAGCAGGTTTCCAAAAATTGATAATTCTTATATTGAATTAACTACTTCAGCACGACAAGTAAAAAAAGATAATAAGAAAAGACTTGATACAGATTTCGCCAATTTATTTGGAGGAAATACTCAAGAAAACAATGCTGATGAGATTTTTGAACAAGTCATTAAAGGTGAAAGTGAAAACATCAAAATATATAGTTGGGATAATGAATCTAACTTTGATGATGTTTTGTATAAAGTTTTAGAAAGTGAATTGGATGTGAAAGATGAAAAATCTTTTAACAAATCAATTGGTGCTAATGACGCTGGTTTCTTTAATTGGAATGAAGCTGTTAAAAAAATTGAAGATTGGCAATTATTGAGTCCAGTCAAATCTAAAGTTTTCGGCACTAACCAACTTAATAGAGGAATACATCAAAAATTAAAAAAGGATGCTTTAGATTGGTCCTATAGAGGAAGTAAGACACCTAAGCCATTAGGTCTAGAAAAGATAATTTATGGTGATAAAGTTATAAATATGCAAAATCACTCTAGATCAAAAGGCACTTATCCTGATACAGGTATTAACTATATTGCAAATGGAGAAATAGGAATTTCAGTTGGTCGCACTAATTGGAAAAATGGGTCTAAACCTTATCAATTAGAAGTTGAGTTTTCTTCGCAAGTAGGTTATAAATATCAGTTTACTTCAAAAGATTTTGATGATGAAAAAGGGAGTTATTTAGAACTGGCATATGCATTAACTATTCATAAAGCACAAGGGAGTCAATTTAATACAGTTATATTAGTTATTCCAGAACCTTGTGTTCTATTATCTAGGGAATTATTATACACTGCCTTATCTAGACAGGTTAATAAAGTTATTCTGTTATATCAGGGTAATCCTCAAATGTTATTTAATTATATAAATGATAGTAGGTCTGCAAACTTACAGAGAATTACAAATCTGTTTTATAAGCCAAATATTACAAGATATGAAGAAGTATTATTTGAGAAAAATCTAATTCACTGTGCTTCAGATGGAAAGTTTTTACGCTCTAAATCAGAAGTGATCATTTATGAATTACTCCTTAAAAATGGTTTAGAACCTGAATATGAGTTTAAACTAGAAATTGATGGGCAAACAAAAAGACCTGATTTTTATATCATAGATGATGATATGGGGATTGACTATTATTGGGAACATTTAGGTATGTTGAATGATTCTGAGTACTATAAAAATTGGGAAGAAAAATTAGCATGGTATAAATCGAAAAATATACTTCCTTTTGACAAAGGTGGTGGTGAAAATGGTACGCTAATTATCACAAAAGATGATGCAAATGGAGGAGTTTCTGCAAAAGAAATTGCTAAAATAATAGAAGAAGTATTTGAAGTTGATTCCAAAGAAAGCACTATTAACGATATAAAAGAATTAACAAATGTAGTGTTTCAACTTCGTAATACAGTAGAGTCATACTTTTCTGAATTGTCTAACCAATTTAAGGAGATTAAACAATCTTCTATTAAGACTGATGAGCGTATTGAAAGTATTTATAAAGTCTTAGATGACAACTCAAAAACAACTAATCTTCAAGCTTTTTATTCAAAAGTTGAAAGTAACATAAGTAATTATGAATTATTAGAAGATAACTCTAAAATGTTTTTAGCGTCAGCATATTTTATCAAAGAAAAATTTGATAGAAATAATATGGATGACTACTCTCCATTTGTATTACAATTTTCTAGAGCTATTGAAAATGAGCTATTAAGGAAGTTTTTTGTGTCTTTTTATCCAAAGTTAGATATATTAACCAGTAATGATCCCCTATTCCTTAAAAACGAGTTTGAAAACAGTAAATCAGGTGTTTTTGCTAAATCTTTGAAAAAGAGGTCAGAAAAATTCACATTAGGTACAATGGCATTCATATTTGGATATATCATAAATCCAAATGGTAATACTATTTCATCATCTAATTTATTACAAGAATTTAGAGGGCATATTGTATCCATTGCAAGTGATCAATTTCTATCTAATGAATTAAAAACACAATTAAATTCACTAACAAATGACTATAGAAATAAAGCAGCACATATTAGTCAAATAAGTAAGCAAGAAGCAACTGATTTCTTAAAGCTTGGTACAGACATTTTAGAAAGTATTCTAAAATATTTAAGATAGAAGATCTTTGCAAATAGGGATATAATTTTGTAGTCTTTAATCACTCAAACAATTGGGGTTTATTGTATTACTTAAATAAGTGCGTACTAACTTAAAATATGAAAAAAATTAAAGTATCGGCAGCAATTATATTTCACGATGATAAAATACTCTGTGTTCAAAGAGGTGAAAGTAAATTAGATTATATATCAAAAAAATTTGAGTTTCCTGGTGGAAAAATTGAAAAAAATGAACTACCTGAGGAAACTGTGATTAGAGAAATATATGAAGAGCTTCAGATGAAAATATTGGTTGAAAAACCATTTTTTACTGTAACTCATCAGTATCCAGATTTTCACTTAACCATGTATTCATTCATTTGTAGTTCTGAGACAAAGCTTCTAACACTATCTGAACACATTTCTTTTAAATGGCTCTCAAAAAATGAATTAACGCAATTAGATTGGGCAGCAGCAGACATACCAATAGTTAATAAACTTATAAAATAAGATAAATGAATAAATCAGAAATCCATAACGAAAGTGTTAAATCAGGTTTAGTAAATAAAAAAAATAATTCTCAAACTAATTATCAGCCTGAATTATTGGTAAATGATACCTCTAATGGGAAAAAATTCTTAACTAATCTTATTAGTGAATTAGAATCTTGTAATGAGTTTTGGATTTCTGTGGCATTTGTTACCACAAGTGGTATAGCAACATTAATGAATACTTTAATTGAATTAGAAAAAAAAAATATAAGAGGGAAAATATTAACTTCCCAATATTTAAATTTTACTCAACCTGAGGCTTTAAAAAGACTTCGTAAGTTCAAAAACATTGAATTAAAAATTGCTATAAATGATTCTTTTCACTCTAAAGGATATCTTTTTAAACATGGGAAAATTAATAACATCATTATAGGTAGTAGTAACTTAACTCAAAACGCTTTATGTTTAAACAAAGAATGGAATTTAAAAATTTCAGCTAGAGAAAATGAATTAATATATGATCAAGTTATTAATGAGTTTACTAAAGAATATGAATCTGCTATTCTTGTAACAGATGCTTTTATTGATAGATATTCAATAATTTGGAATACTGCTACAGCTATTGCAGAGAGGGTTAACTTATCATCAGTTTTTCAAAAAACGAAAGTTGAGCCAAATCAAATGCAAAAAGATGCACTTAATAATTTAAAAAATCTTAGAGCAAACGGATGTCGGAAGGCTTTACTAATTTCTGCTACAGGAACAGGCAAAACATATCTCTCTGCATTTGATGTCCAAAAATTCAAACCTGGGAAATTTTTATTTGTTGTTCATAGGAGAATCATTGCTGAAAAAGCTATGGAAACATTTCGGAATTTAATTGATAATCAAATAAGTATGGGGGTGTTTTCAGGAGATACAAAAGAAAAGGATGCAGATTATTTGTTTTCTACTATTCAAACAGTTTCTAAAGAAGAAAATTTGAAATTATTTTGTAAGAACCATTTTGATTATATAGTGATTGATGAATCACATAGAGCAGGTGCAGATTCATATAAAAAGATATTAAATTATTTCTCACCAAAATTTTTACTTGGAATGACTGCTACTCCAGAACGAACAGATGGTGCAGACATTTTTAAATTATTTGATTACAATATTGCCTATGAAATCAGGCTTAATAGAGCTCTCTCAGAAGACATGCTCTCTCCTTTTCATTATTATGGCGTGAGTGATATAACTATTAATGACGAGTTAATAGATGATTTCTCAGATTTTAATAAATTAACTTGTGATGAAAGAGTTAAACATATAATAGAAAAATCAAGATTGTATGGTACAGATTCAGGCGTAATAACAGGACTTGTATTTTGTCCTAGTAATGAAATTTCAAAACAATTATCTAAAAAATTTAATGAAGTAGGTTTTAAATCAATTTATCTTTCTGGTGAAAGTAAAGAAGAAATTAGAACAGATGCTATTAAGAAGTTAGAAAGCAATGGGAAAGATAAAATAGATTACATTTTTACGGTTGACATTTTTAATGAAGGTATAGATATACCTAGTGTAAACCAAATTATTATGCTAAGACCAACCCAATCTGCGATTATCTTTGTTCAACAACTAGGTAGAGGATTAAGAAAATCTAAAAACAAAGATTACTTGACAGTCATTGATTTCATTGGAAATTATAACAATAACTACCTTGTTCCTATTGCTCTATATGGTGATACATCATTTAATAAAGACACTATCAGAAAAATGTTAGCAAGTGGCAGTAATCTAATACCAGGAATATCAACAGTTAATTTTGATGCAATATCGAAAGATAGAATATTTGATTCGATCAATAAGGCAAATATGCAAAAGCTTACTGATTTGAAAAAAGATTATCATAATCTGAAATATAAAATAGGTAAAATTCCTATGATGATGGATTTTATCAATTTTGGATCAAGAGATCCATGGCTTTATTCAACTTACAAAAAATCATACTTGAATTTTGTGGACTTAATTGAAGATAGATATAAAGGTTCAATGAGTATGGAATTATCAAAATTATTGGAGTATTTCACTTTAGAAATTAACAATGGAAAAAGAGTTGAGGAAAGTTACTTATTAAGCTTATTAATAAGACATGAAGACATAAGTAAAAATTCATTTATTGATAAGATTTATTCTACTTATGGGTATAAAATTGATGAAGAATTAATAGAATCTCTATTTATAAATTTAAATTTTGAATTTATAAGGAAATCCTTTGACTGTGTTAAATCTGATAATAACAGAATATTTATAGGAGATGGTTTAAAAAATGCGCTTGATAATGATACTTTCAAAAAATTTTTAATTGATTCAATTGATTATTCGATTGCTACATTCGATTCAAATTTTAAATTAAAATTATATAATAAAGGGCTAGTTAGATACCAGAAATATAGCAGAAAAGATGTTTGTAGATTATTAAATTGGCCAAAAGATATTAGTAGTACTATTTATGGATATAGAACAAAAAATAGTATAACTCCATGCTTTGTAACATATCATAAAGAAGATGAGCTTGATGGCGATATCAATTATAATGATCATTTCATTAACTCATCACTATTTGCTTGGGAATCTAGATCTAATAGGAAGAAATCAAGTGAGGAAATTCAAAATGTAATTAATTCAAAAAGAATTTTACTTTTCGTTAAAAAAGAAGATGGTGAAGGAACTGATTTCTACTACTTAGGTGATGTTTCAATTGTAGAAGGATCAGTTGAACAAGGAACAATGAAAAACACTAATTCACCAGTAGTTTTTTTCAAATATTTACTTGATAAACCTGTAAATGATTCGTTATACAACTATATAATAAATATTTAGACTGTTTGACTTATCACTAGGGTTTAAGAACAAACATAATATGAAGTAGTCACGATGAAATCTGACAGTTTGGTTAAATTAAAGTGCGAACTTTTTTATAATCAAATTTATGAAAATCAAGACTAAAGTGTAATATATTAAAATTTTAGCTCATAAAGCTTTTTAAAATTTTCAAAAATATACTCTAAGAAATCATATAAATCTTTTTCTCCTTCTGGAAATGAAAAAGTTCTTAGATACACATTTGGAGATATTTGAGTAAACCCATCAAATTTATCAAAATATTGCAATATGCTTTTTAATTTATCTTTTGATTTATCGAATGTAGAATCTTCATGAAGATAAATTTTTGTTTGTTTATCTATGCAAACTATATCAATCCAAAAGTCAATATACTCCAGATCTGGAGATTCAAATTTTGCTCTATAATCTCCACCCCATTTGAAATGACTTATCTTGTTAAATAAACTTCCTTTATAATAAAATTTCTCTTTTATCTTCATTGCTCTATACTCATTCAAATCTACTAACATATCTCTAATTGATAAAGCCGAAGAGTATTTCTCCTTCTCCAATATTTGATCATAGAATAAACTTACGAACTCCTGATTCATCTCTTTAGATGTTAAGTGTTTTAATATTTCTTTATATTGTCTTAATGTTGATATGACATCAATGTTATTAGAAATCAAAATACATTTTTCAATCCAATCTTTAATTAGATTTACCTTATTATATTCTGAAGAATTTAGATAAATCAATAGTTCATTGATCTCTTCTTTTTCATGAATTTCCCATTCGGATTGATCTGGCTTTTTTCCATCAATTAACGATAAATAAACGATACCCACTACTTCAAAACCGTTGTTTCTTTCATTCTTATAATATCTAGGAATTTGCCTGGGTTGATCTATTGCATCATTTATTTTATTTTCGATAATTATTGACTTCATTGATGTAAAATCTCTAATCCTTATATCTATCTGGTCTTTTTCCCTATCAACAATAGGGTTTTTAAAATCTTCTAGATTGATTTCATACTTTGAAATCAAATTAATACACTCTATAAATGAAAATAAAAACTTATTCCCATCATCATGGTATAATTGGGATAAAAGATTATAAATCAAATAACTATGAAAGTTTTCTTTATAATATGTATCAGAAACAATTTGGAATACATTAAATCCAATTTTATGTTTGTCATTATTTTTTCTTATGAATTTTTTACTAATATCTAAGTTTAAATCAATTAAATAAAGTATTGATTTTAAGTAAACTTGCTCAATATGTTTCCACTGATCAATCAATATAAATATGCTTTTAATAAACTTATTATTTTATAGTTATTACATCAACTAATTTTAACGACATATATATATCTAAATATGTCTGTGACTTTCGGGTAATTAATTCATATTATCGAAATCTCAAGTAAACAATATAGCCTTAAAAAAAGGACGAAATAACCCAATTACTCATTTTGGCAATCTTTGTTGATTAGTCTTGCTACATTTTTAAAATAATCATCAGATTTATACCCTACCAAATAACTGTACACTGTCATTCCTTCAAATACATATTTATCCAATCTATATTTTGAGAATTCTTCATTTGCTGAAGTTTTTTTCATGAGAAGATCTAATGAATTCTTGATATCAGAACCTAAAGCAATGATTTTGTTAGTTTTGAGCTCTTTTGCTAAAGATAAAATTAATCTTAACCTTTCATCTGGTAAGTCATTAACTTTTTTAAGCACAAAATTCTTACTGTAAAATGGAAACCAATCTACAACAACAGCATATTTTCTTAAATATCCATATCTTACTCCTTCACATTCTTCATCTTCACCATTTAAAAATTTTAAAGACTTATTGCTAAAATTATAAATCATGGAAGTACTCCTTTGATCTGCAAATTCTTCAAACCATTTATTTTGCCTTTCAATAAAGTCATTAAGTGATTCTGTTAGAATATCATAAGGTGCTGAGTCCCTACAATCCTTGTCTCCTATTAATGCAGGGTTCATTGTGATGATCAAGTATTTTACACCTTTTAATAATTTTAATGATTTCCTATCAATTAATTTTCCAGAATAAAAGTAGGGTTGCGATTTACTGCAAAAGTGTGTCTCAGGTTTATCTAATGTATTTTCATTTGCTCTTTCTATAAGTGAATTCCATCTGCTCTTATTTTCTTCTTGAAATGCTTCAAAAATTGATTTTAAATCAGCAACAAAATCGTTCATATCTATTAGAATTGTTTGTTTTATATAGAATGAGAACGTAAAAAATGATATCTAATTTAATTTCAATTAATTTAGATGAGATATGATAAGTAGATAAATTTGATTATGACATATATTGAAAAAATTATTTCCCTGTTGAGGATATTATCACAAGAAAATGGTGCATCAATCGATACTTTGACAAAAGACTTAGATTTAAGTCCTAATAGAATATATCAAAACATTAGAGGAATAGAGAAAGCTGGTATTGAAGTAATTAAAGATAAAGTTGGTTTCAGAAGGATTCGTAAAGAACAATTACTAGCTACTTTCAATATGACAACAAAAGAGCTTCAAATTATTGATGTTTTAAAAGAATCGATTAGAAAACAAAAATGCATTTATATAAAAGAATATTCTGATTCAAAAGGAAATGTTGAAACGTTTAAAGTCGAACCTGTAAAATTGTTCGATAACAACAGACGTATCTGGGTGTTTGATGTCGCAGACTATCAGCATAAACAATTTAAACTTTCTAGAATAGGAAAATTAGAAAATTCCGAAACTCCTGTAGATAAATATAGACATATTGATCCCAAAATAGATGTATTTGGTTCTACAGGTAAAGAATTCATAGAAGTAAGTTTTCTATTGACTGATTTAGCTTGTCATCTTATTAAAGAAACTTATCCAGAGAGTTTTAAAAATATATTTCCATCTTCTAATAAAGATTTTCCTTTCAAATTTCAAGCATTCGTAACTAGTTTTTGGGGTGTTGGAAGGTATATTTTGGGTATGCCAGGGCATATCATAGACATAAAACCCATTTCACTATTGGAACATATAAAAACAGAAACTAAAAAAGCTTACTATTTTTCATAGAAAAAAACGTAGCACGTTAAAAATTCTAATATATTAAAGTTTTCATCTTTTTTTGGCTGCAATTGTATTGATTTATATTAAGAGAGTAACTATATTAGCTTTAACAAATTATTAGTATAAACAATTAGTTGAAGGCCTCTCAAATATTATCATATTTTTAATAATCAAAACATTTTGAGATGATACATAAACAATATCTCATTAGGTGTAAAGTGCCTGATGTTAAAGTATCTTATAATATAGGTACTCAAATTGGTTCCTTAGTAAACTTTAAAGTTTCTCAAGGAAATAAGATATTAGGAAAAAAATGGCACGATGAAGGTGAACTTTATAATAATAATCATAAGGCGAAGCTTAGTATAGCACGAATAAGAGCTGTAAAAGCAGAATATAACAAAGCGTATATCAAGGCGGTAGGCTATGATTTTATATTAGATATTCGATTTTATATTCCTTCAATTGCCAAAGCATTTGATAAAGCAACTTTACTGGATGATACTTTTACAATTACTGATAATTTTGGAGAAAAAAGCTTTAAAATAATTAAAGAAAAAAGGATGAAACCTCCTAAATTTTTCACTACGATGAATTATCAATTGCGCACTCCCAGTGCTCTTACAACAAAATCCAAAGGTGAAAATGAAAAAAAAGTTTTAAACCCTAAAGATTCTATTTTTATTGATAAACTTCAACAGCATTTACTGAGGAGAACAGAACTATTATATCGTTTTGGAAATGCGAGGGAAGGTTTAGAAGAAGGTATAGAAGATTTATCTTTTAAGATAATTGGAGATAAATTAAAAGAAAAAAAAATATTTTTTAGACAGGGTAAAGCAGGAATTAAAGGTTATGAATATAACTTTCAACTTACAGTTCCGATTGAAGTACACAAAATGATTTATTTTGGAGGCTTTTTAGAAAGCACATCTCAAGGGTTTGGTTATTTAGATACTTTACCTGAAAAATATTTTGCAAAATAAATATCAGTACAAAATATATAAATTTCTGATTTATGAAATATGCAATTCCACAAGGAATGTATCAGCTTGGTATTACCCAAACTGTACTTGAATCCTTTTTTGATGGCCCTTTTAATAAAGTGATATCAGTCTTTGGTATTAAAGAAGCAAAAGGAAAATTTGATACAGATAACATAGTGTATGATGGCTATGATATGCCTTATCATATACATGTTTTACAAGGTTTATTGCCCGCTTTGCAAATATTCGAGCAAATATTAATTCAAGAAAATTGTGAAGACGATGAACAGGTCGATACTTGGTTTAGAGTATTTTGCTTAGGTTTTTTACTACATGATGCTAATAAATTACTAGAAGGATACTCCTTGTTACATGCTATAAATGCCATTGTAGACAATACCGATAGATGGCATGAAAAATTAGCTATATACCATTTTTTCCCGAGTGTAAATCAATACTGGGGGGATATACAATATGTAGCCCTCAAAGCAGAAAACAGAACTGAACTAGGAGCAAGTTTACGCTCACAACAATTACCCAAAACAGTCAAAGAATGGTTAAGCATTTTAGTTCGATTTGCCGATAAAATGGCTTCTATGGGAGGGGCAATACAATATAAAAAACAAGGGGAACAATTAATACCTACCAAGTCCTATGCAGATGGTTACCAAAACATTAGGCAAATGTATATGCATATCAAAGAATTAATAGCAGATTTATCTATTAGCTTGCCTCTCCAATATGTGTGTATACAGGAAAATCCTTATAAAATGTTGACCAAACAAGCATTAACTGGGATATTTAAAGTTTTACAAATAAATGGTAGGCAAATACTAGGAGTTACACACAATAGTGTTTTGTTTTTTGGAGAGGCTTTTAATCCCACTTTAAAACAAAAGGCTATTGAATCAGCAATAAATGAAGAGGAGATAGATGTGGTACAGCTTTCAAAAATAGACTTTCAAACTGCCAATTTAGATTTTGTAAATGCCAAACCATTAGATGAAATTACATGGGAAAAATTGATGGATAATACTGCCGACAAATTTTTATCAATAGCTCCCAATAGCGCAAATAGCTATGAAAATAATGGATTTGAAATGCTCAAGCAATTACTTGAAACTTTTGAAGAACATGAATGGGTTAGTTATATTGAAGATGAAAAATCACATAAAATCAGATTATTTTTCACCAATTTAAAAACAGAAGAAGCACTTCTATTTAGAGATATAGTATGCTTAAAAAAGCTAAAATGGCTAAATGCTAAAAAGGTTAAAGAATGGGAGACTGACTGTGATACTTATTTTAATAAAGAGGACGCCATATATGAAGGTTTTAAGTGGCACGTATCTGATACCGTACTACAATCTCCAAAAGAGATTGTAAATTACTTTCAAACAATAACAAAATCGCCCATCAACCTATTAAAAACCTTATTCAGCATCAGCTATGCATTGAATATTCTACATGAAGATAACATTGTTGATGACCCACAGGAAATAAAGGAATTATTGCTAGCAGAAGTAATGGATAAGTTAAATCCTGTTGAAGTATCATCTACCATACAAAGCAGTCCTATATTGGAGCTAATGAATCATTTTTTGTATTACACAGGAAATCTGGAACCACTTTGGGGAAGAAACCTACATATACCTATAGCAGAAAAACGTTGTGCTATTACTAATTCTGTAGCTACCAAAAAATACGAGGAAACCAAAGCATTTGGTTTGAAAGCCAGAGGATTTTCCCGCAAAGCCCCCTCCTATTTAACTACCTCTCCTAAAACTAAAATAGGAGATAGTATGATAGTAGAAAACCAAATTAGGAAAAAGTACTTTTCAAAAAACACAGAAGCCAATTTAGCTATTTATCGAGATTTTTGCGAATGGGGTTTTGGATTACCTCTACAAACCATCTTACTGAAAGATATTGCTGTTAGTAGAGGTATTGAGATAGATGACTCTCTTCAAACTATTAACGTGGATAAGGGGGCATCACTCTCTCAAGATTATCATGAATATGAACTAATAGAGATTGGAAAAGATATAGCTTCTCAGTTTTATTTCATTAGTAAAAACTTACGTATTGCTCAAGCTTTGGGTATTAGGATGTATGTAACCAGTATAATGGCACATTATCGACCACATAAAGCGATATTTTATTATGAAAATGCTCCTCGATTTGCACACCAATTAAATTGGCATGAAGTACGTCTTTCGGAAATTAAGGTGGTTAATCATGAAATAAGATTACTCATTCAACTGGCAAAAGTAGGGAAAAACATCAACTCTGGTTATGTACTTTCTTATGCAGGAGATAGAAATCATATTTTTAGACTGTACAGAGATTATGTAAAACGAGTAGAGATAAAAGAAAAGCAAGTGAAAGCTTCATTTTTAAAAAGTCAAATCAGAAAAGATATCAATGAATTAATAGTACTAAGACCTAAATATTTTGAAAACATGAGTATTATCAAAGAATTGGCAAATATTGCTTTATCCATCCAAAGAGACAATAAAAATGCTTCACAAGATAGCCGAATGATTAGAATTGCTTTAAATGCTTTAAGACAAGCTATTCATGATAAAGCTGATGAGGAAGAAAGTATTGAAATAATTGCGGGTATGTTATTCCAAAATTACCGTCTCAAAGAATTCGTTTCTCTTAATCATTTGCGAACAGCCTCCCGAGATTTTGCTACAAAATTATATACAGGTATTTATCAAGAAAAATGGCAAAAACAACTACCTGCTAAAACCAAAGAAAAAATTCTGATAGCTCAGTTTGCCTTTGTTTATTCAGAAAAAGTTGTTCAATACTTTGAAGAAAAGAAAAAAGCATAATTACCTACCATTTTTATTTCTAAACACTTTAAATTTTAAAAACCACATGGAAAATATTTTTAATAAAATTTCTGAACAGAAATATTTTATCAATAATCTTAAAACTAACCAATTAGGTCATATTAAAGTAGCCATTCTACGAGAAGTAATCAATCCCTTAATAATTAGAAGTACTTCTCCTGATGAAGTATTGAGTTACAAAATGCCATCGGGTAAAGAAGTAGTAGAAATACCTGCTAGAAAATTAAAAAGTAGAGAGAAATTAAGAGGTCTAAAACAAACGCGTGTTTTCAATGCAATTTCAGAAGATTTACGATACAATGCTATTAAAAAAAGTGAACACTTAGCCAATATAAATTCTCTTACTTTTGGCGATACCGTTTCAGGGGAAGCAGTTGGTTTACCAGCTAGAGCTATTTATGATTGGAGCTATTCCATTCAAGAAGTGATAGATGTATCCGATACTTTACAACATAATGCTTTAGGTGAAAGTGGTACTATGCATGATGAAGAGAAAGGAGGTTTAAGACAATCCTTATTTCAGGTACAATATGTTATGCCAGGTACATTATTTCCCCATTTTATAACCTTAGAAAACACCACTCCTGCTATGTTATTTCATGTATTATCTGCGGTTATTTATGAAAATAGGTATGGCGCCCAAAGTACTACTACGGGTGCAAATATGAAAAACCACATTATTGGCATTGGTTTTGGCAGACACGAACCTGCTTTAAATAGCTATCTCATTTCTAAAGATTGGAATAATGAAACTGAACCCAATTTTACCAATGTACAACAAATAATAATAGAAAAAATGCAAGCAGGTTATGGAGCTGGCTATTTGGATGGTTCAGAAATTACTAAAACAATAGTAGCTCTTTGGAACAAACAAGATAATACTTTGGAAAAGGCCTATGCAGACTTTCAAAAACTTGCCCATCAGTTTTTAAAAGAAATTAAAGTCATTAAAAAATAGTTTTTCCTTCCTCAAAATGAATACTTATGTATGTGTATCCGATTGAAATTACCTTATGTAATCATCTTTTTTATTTTACTGAAAATACCAATGGAGTCTACACAGCACCATTTATAGGTGATTTAGCATTGACTTATGCACTCAGAAGAACAATATGTACAAATTGGGAAACACCTCCATTTCGCAAAAAACCTGAATATGAAGAAATAAAAGACTGGGGTTTCTATGTATCAGTGGCTCAACCTATCCAATATAAACATACTGAAGTATATACCCGTAATACTTTGTTTAATGTAGATGGATATATTGATATTGACAATATTATCAAAAGTAGTAAATCGCCATTCAAAACCCTTTTTTATACTCAAGGCATTGCAGTGGGTAGTACTTTTAGTTGTTTTATTTTTAGTCAAAAAGAACTTAATATTCCACAAACCATTCGTGCTGGTGCGGGTAAAGAAACTTTATTAAGAATAGAGGAAAAAATCCCAAATCAAAAAGATGTTTGGCTTAATATATACACCTTACAACAAGTTTATAAAAATTTAGAGAAAGCTGCTGAATGGATACAAGACGAACCTTATGAAAGAGCTTATATATTAGAACAATATGTACTTCTAAAACATATCTCTTTACCAATTGCTGAGCGAATTTTAGCTGATGCTTTTGCCAATTTAGAATAAATATCATGAAAAAGATACAAATCCATATTGATGAGCAATTTGTAAAATTAACAGATATCAAAGAAAAATTTTATACTAGAGATGGCATTGAAGAATACTATATGCATTACTCTCAAAAAGTAATGCGAGATCATTTTGATCATTTACCACTCTTCACTTTTTTTTATGCACCTACAGGTACAGGAAAATCATATAGTTTTGTATTTCCTGTATTGAAAGCTGCTAATAAATTAGATAAGAAAAAAGGACTATTAGTATTACCTACCAATACTCTTATTGATGAGCTTCATGAAAATTTTTCTGCTACATTTCATCAATTAGAAATTAGTAAGCTTACTGGGAATACTCTTGATCAAGCAGACAAAAAAGGCAGTTACCAAAGATGGATGTACTGCATTGAAACTGCTGCTAAATCTGATATTGTAATTACAAATCCAGATATTTTAAATTATGCCATGCATGGTGGGTATGACAGCAATATTAAAAGACAATTAAAGCATAAAAATTCAGGTGGAAAATCTATTATTAGTTTGCTCGAAAAGTTTGATTATTTTGTTTTTGATGAGTTTCATTTATATGATGAAGAACAAATAGCTAATATACTCACACTGGTTAAGCTACGAGAATTTTTTATTGTGGATTCTGCACGTTTTCTGTTTGTTTCTGCTACTCCAGAAAGAAAATTAGAAGCCATTTTAAGCTCTGAAGGCATAAGGTATAAAAACATACTAGACTGCTTAAAAGAAAGTAAGAGTGTGTCAAAAAAACATTTTACTATTTTGGAGGAGCAAATTAGCTCAGATGTATCATATGCACGAAAAATAAAAGGAAAGGTAAGATTAGATGTTATATTGGATAAGGATTTTTTCAATGTTATTTTAAATTATAAAGATGAAATTAAAAAAATCATTAATAATCAAAAACGAGTATTAATTATATTTAATTCGCTAGCTAATTTAAAGAAACTTAAGTTAAATATCGCTTCTTTATTTGGTAATGAAAATATCGAAGAAATCTCTGGCTATCATCAGAAACCCAGTAAAAATAAACCAGTCATTTTGGCTACAAGTAAGGTTGAAGTCGGAGCAAACTTTGGAGTAGACTTCGGTATTATGCAAACTGGTTTTAATAGTCGGAGTTGTATTCAGCGTTTGGGAAGATATGCCAGAGGTGGTAAAAGTGGACAAGTTATTTTAGTTTATGATGCTTTGCAAAAATCTAGAAAACGAACACTTAAAGCATGTTATAGTAAGTTTTTAAAAGCATTTCAAAATAATAATTTTGATCTAGCAAAAACTTCAAATATAAGCTACACAAAATTAGTAGAATACTTAAAAGAGAGCTTAGATGATCCTCAATTTTATATAGAAAAAGTACCTTTATTATATGGGGAATATCTTTTTGCTATTAAAAAAAACTTTATCGTCAATAATAATTATGAAGCATCTCAAATATTTAAAGAGTTAGTTGTTACAGATAGACTACCACCTACTGCACAACAGAGGTATAAGTATTTTTATAGTATTGATATAAAAATACAGCAATTAGTAAAACAATTTAAGTCAGAAAGTATCCCTTGGCAAAATTGGTGGGATAATTATCTTAAAACCTATCTCACTTTTAGAAATGCAATACCTACAGTACAAGTAAAAGATATGGAAGAAGATGGTTTAGAAACCGAATATAGTATAGAGTGGCTACTTATGCATAAGGAAATAATTGAACGGATAGAGGATAAACAGGGGAATGTCACATTGGTAGTAGGTGGTATTTTAGATAGTAAAAATAACGATATACAATACGAAATTTTGACTATGCCTTTTATTGGTGGTGGTAATCGTTTTTTAGATAATAAACAACGACAGAACCCTTCAGAAGCATTTAAGAAAACATTAACTCAACTTTTAGATAGTGGAAATAATAGAAGTGCTATATTATTTGCCAACGAGCAGCAAATATTACGCAAACAACTATTAGGCTTACACAGCACATATTCTGAGAAACGCTTTATGATTAACACTAATGGAATATATGGAACCGAAAGAAACTTTATATAACAATGCTTACTGTAACTGCGCAACATATTCACTACTTACATATATGTAAGAGAAAGCTTTGGTTAATCTTGAAAGGAGTAAGTTTAGAAACTACATCTGAAAGAGTTATGGAAGGTAAATTTTTACATGATACTGCCTATTCTAAACGTGCTAAACGATGGCAGGAAATAGATTTAGGTAGTGCAAAAATTGACCATTATGACCCAAAAACCAAAACTATCCTAGAGGTCAAAATTTCCAATAAAATGGAATGGGCACATGAAGCACAAGTATATTATTATCTATGGTTGCTACAACAAATGGGTATATTAGATCCCAGTGCACGTTTAGAATATCCTTTACTTAAAAAAACAAAAACGCTTAAGTTAAATCCACAAATAATAGAGGAAGTTGTAAAATGGAAAAAAGAAATAGAGTACTTAGAAAGCAACATACATTGCCCACATGTTATTAAAAAAACTATATGTAAAAACTGTGCTTTTCATGATTTCTGTTATGTGACCGAGCTTATAAACTAGATTCAAAATGAAAAAACCATATTATATTTTAAGATCTGGAAGAGTTTCAAGAAAAGAAAACACTTTATTATATAAAGATTCTACTGGACAAAGAAGAGTACTACCCATTCATGACATTGAGTCTATTTATTGTTTTGGAGAATTAGATGCAAATACATCATTTTATAACTTTCTTGGTAAAAATCATATACCACTGCACTTTTTTGATTACTACGAACACTATACAGGTTCTTTTATGCCTAAAGCCTATTTATTGGCAGGCCAAGTACAAGTAGCTCAAACCTTACACTATCATCATACAAATAAAAGACTGTATTTGGCAAGTAGCTTAGTAGATGGTGCATCTTCTAATATTCTTAAAAACCTTCAGTATTATAAACGAAAAGGTATAGAAGAAATGGAAACGCTTATCAAGCAAATTGAACAACTTAGATTAATTATATCTCAGGCCAAAGATATTCAAACACTAATGGGAATTGAAGGCAGTATTAGACAACTATATTATCAAGGGTTTGAATTTATAATTAAAACATTTAGCATGAATGGAAGAAGTAAACAACCTCCTAAAAATGAGATAAATGCATTATTGAGCTTTGGAAACATGATGTGTTATACCACTTGTATGGATGTACTTTATCATACCCAACTAAATCCTATGATTAGTTTTTTGCATCAACCAGGAGTAAGACGTTATTCATTAGCATTAGACATTGCTGAAATTTTTAAACCAATAATAGTCGATAGACTAATTTTTTCTTTATTAAATAAAAAAGTAATCCAAAAAAAAGATTTTCATAAAGAGTTCAATAGTTGTATCTTAAAAGATGCGTCTCGAAAAAAATTCTTAGAAGCTTATGATAAAAAATTAAAAGAAACTATAAAGCATAGAATCTTGAAAAAAGACATCAGTTATAAGCGTCTTATTCTGTTAGAATGCTATAAGCTAGTAAAACATGTTTTAAATATTGAATCCTATCAACCATTTAAAATGTGGTGGTAAAAATTAAAACTATAACCTGCTTTAAACATGTATATATTTTTATGTTATGATATGGACGAAAAAAGAGTGAATAAAGCATTAAAAATTTGCCGAAAATACCTTCATTGGGTTCAAAACTCGGTATTTGAAGGAGAAATTACAGTTATAGAACTCAAAAAACTTAAACATGAATTAAAAGAAATAATACAAGATAAAGATAATATTCGTATTTATACAGTACGTGCAGAGCAATGGATTAAAAAGGAAGTTTTAGGAGAAATTAAAGCAAATACTTCATCTTTTATCTAAACTTGAAGTTGTCGATGTATAAAATCTAGTTTTAAATAACATATTGATTTTCAAAAATTTAGTCTTATTATTTAGCACAGGTTCTCTAATAGAGTTGTCTATCCTCTAAATAAATCTCCTTTTTGGAGATCCACAATCAATATAGCAAAAATCAAATCTATTTATATGTACTAGCTAGTCTATAACACGCTTTTCATTACTTTTGTTGAAGGATTCTAATTATGGCATGTTGCCATTAAGATGAGTCTGTTGCATGCATATATAATGCTGCTGAAACATTCTAATTATGGCATGTTGCCATTAAGATGCAAAAATAAGTGGGGGAAATACTACAAATGGTCCATTCTAATTATGGCATGTTGCCATTAAGATGGCAGCCTTAAAAACTGCTCCATACTGGAGATCGGAATTCTAATTATGGCATGTTGCCATTAAGATAGTGTAGAAGATATTGAGGAGATAATTGATAAAAAAATTCTAATTATGGCATGTTGCCATTAAGATGTATATCTCCAGAGTCTGATTTAAAATTGATCTGGTATTCTAATTATGGCATGTTGCCATTAAGATGTAAGGTTAGCAACTTCTCTTAGTGAGTAGTAATTTATTCTAATTATGGCATGTTGCCATTAAGATCTCAGGGATTAAGTCAGGCCCAGAAAATTGCAATCCATTCTAATTATGGCATGTTGCCATTAAGATTTGTTACATCATACCCATACTGCCCAAAAGCAGCAATTCTAATTATGGCATGTTGCCATTAAGATTTAACTTTTGGGCAACCATTCTCAGGCTTTGCTTTAATTCTAATTATGGCATGTTGCCATTAAGATTATATAAACCCATTAGATGTAGTCCAGTTTGCATAAATTCTAATTATGGCATGTTGCCATTAAGATATTTTTATTGGTTCAGGTTCGGACGGCGGCAACACAATTCTAATTATGGCATGTTGCCATTAAGATCTTACTATTGTACGACTTTGTATTAATTCGGTCGGGATTCTAATTATGGCATGTTGCCATTAAGATATAAGCGGTTTAAAGTCCTGTATTTGGGCTTTTCTAATTCTAATTATGGCATGTTGCCATTAAGATGTATTTATCGCGAAATCAATTAGTCTTTCTGATAAAATTCTAATTATGGCATGTTGCCATTAAGATTTTAAACTGTTGAGGTTTTCTCTGGCGCTTGTTACTATTCTAATTATGGCATGTTGCCATTAAGATGAAATAAGATTGTTTGTCTAAAGATCATTTCAATTTATTCTAATTATGGCATGTTGCCATTAAGATTTGTGATTTCTTTGTGTGAATGGCTGTTTTTAAATAATTCTAATTATGGCATGTTGCCATTAAGATGTACTGTATTCTCTGTTACAATCTCGTTGTTAGAAGATTCTAATTATGGCATGTTGCCATTAAGATGAAATGATAGCTCTTTACGATAATTTCGAAAGAGTTATTCTAATTATGGCATGTTGCCATTAAGATGCTTTATTTACTGGTTTTGCTGTGCTTACCGGGCCAATTCTAATTATGGCATGTTGCCATTAAGATGTTACTGCAACTGGTAATGCACAAGGCATTAGAGACATTCTAATTATGGCATGTTGCCATTAAGATCAGATAGCAGGCAGTGCAAATACAAGTGCTTATATTATTCTAATTATGGCATGTTGCCATTAAGATTCTGTATTAACGACTATTTCAGGTAATGATAAAAGAATTCTAATTATGGCATGTTGCCATTAAGATTACAATGATATTGATAACTTTTTGTTTGATGCTACATTCTAATTATGGCATGTTGCCATTAAGATACAGACCACTTTGTATGTGGAGAAGGTGGTAGTGATATTCTAATTATGGCATGTTGCCACTTAAATTTGACTCAATCAAAACATTATAGATTTTTAACGATTGGAATAATAAAGAATTAAACATAATAGCTCATTATACGCTTTTTGTAGTTTGAAGCTAAAATATAGTAATGAGAAAGTTTTAAAAAAATATCCTCCTTTCCAAGGTTTTAGAAAGGAGGAATAGATTTATTGTTTAACAAAATTTACTGTTTGCATTCCATCTTTGTATTGAAGTTGGAGAATATAGATACCTGATGATAAATCTGTAATATCTAATGTATGATGTATTTCACCCGCTTCGAAAGTACCTAATTCTTTCACATATACTCTTTTGCCTTCTGTATTGGTAATTGCTACTTTAACTTCAGAATTATCAAATAAAAAGCTATTAAAAGTAACTGAACCAGCACTTACCGGATTCGGGAAAACCATTAATTCACTATTTAAGTTTTCTTCAGAATTTGTTGATTGTATATTAGCCACTTGTCTTTGTGAACTACTTGATTCACAAGAGGTTGCCATTACTCCTAAGCCTGTAATTTCTAAATAATCTAGATATGGTAAGCCTTTAAAACTGCTAGACTCTAGTGCTATGTAATTTGTGCCTTCGGCCAATTCCATCGTAAAACTCCACGTATTCCAATGTAACCAATCTGGCTCTGCTTTAAAGCCGATATTTGCTACGGCTAAACTATCATTTAAATATAGGCGAGCAGGTTTTTTATAAAGAAGGCCGTTGTGAAATCTAAAGGTAAATTCGTAACTACCAGCAATTGGAATTTCTATAGCCCAAGTTACTCTCGCATTTTTTCGATAATAAGTATTGGTATAGCCATTTCCAGTAAAGCCAGGTATTAAGTGGTCTATTCTTCCGTCTACTCCACAAAAACCTAGTTCATCTTCTTGTATCTTAACAGTAAGTATTTGATAATCAAGATAAACTTCTACCACATTTGAAGATAAGGTATAATTACTTTCTGTCACTCCTTTAATCCAATAATAGTAAGTGTTGCCAGCAGTTGCAGTTGTATCGGTAAAAGATTGAGAGGTGTCTGTTACACTAGCTATAAACTCAAAATCCGCTGAATCTAAACTAGAACTTCTATAAACCTCTATGGTATCAAAAGTAATATTTTGAACTGCCCAATCTAAAGTTATATCAGTATCATTAGCAACTACAGTTAAAGATAAGGTTGGTGTTGGAGGAATAATAGCTTCTGCTCCATTTGAATTAAGGTTAGAACCATCATTATAAATACCTTTTATCCAATAATAGTAGACGGTATCAGGCTCTACTGTATCATCAATAAAAGAAAAAGTTGTATTGCTAACACTTCCCACACGTGATCTGCCACTTGGGTTAGGATCTGTATCTCTAAATATTTCATGATGTCGAAAGCTGGTATTTTTGAGTGTCCAAGTTAGTAAAACTTCATCTACATTTACTTCTGCATTTAGGATAATCTCTGGAACAGCTGGCACTAGAATAGAGTCTAATACATTGGAGTTTAATGTAGTACTATCTTCAAAAACACCACTAACCCAGTAACTATAATAATCGCCCTCTACCACAGCAGTATCTGTATAACTTGTTATTGTGCCATTCAATGTAGCCACTAACATTGAGTCTTTATAAACTTCTTGAGAGACAAATGTAGCATACTCAACTGTCCAACTTAAATCTACACTAGACGAACTAGTAGTCGCAGTTAGTGCAATAGCAGGAGTATACACACAGGCAGCAGCACTTTGTGTAGTTCCTTTTTCACCTCTAATACCGATGTAATCTATATTAGCCAAACCTCCACTGGTAGTAGCTTCTAATCGTATATCGTGCTCACCAGTATCTAGCGAAACCATAATACCTGATGTTCCCCAAGTTGTCCAGCCTCCCGTTGGGAGCAAACTTACATTACCCATATTAACACCATCAATAATCAAATCTCCAGGTCTATCATTTGCTCCATTGGCATAGCCAAATAAGATCTCGTACTCTCCGCTCTCATTAATTTTTATACGCCATTCAATACCTGTTCCTACAGCGTTATCTGTGTTGGCAAAACCATCACCAGTAAACCCTGCATTATTGCTATCTACGGTACCCTCCACACTACAAAAACCTATTTCATTTTCTTGGATAATAACAGGCTCTTGGGGTTTGGTTGGTGTAGCCATGGCCATATTAGAGTTTACACTTATACTATCTCCATCTAATGCTTCAATCCAATAATAGTAAGTGCTATCATTAGCTACAGAAGTATCTGTATAGGTTCTGATAAGTGAATTTAATGATGCAATGTTTACTCTTCCGTCAGGGTCTTCATCACCGTCGCGATAAACAATTTGTGAACCACTAATACCAGAGATTTCCCAGTTAAGTGTTACTAAAGAATCTCCTGCAGTAGCTTCTAAAGTAATTTCTGTGATGTTTGGTGAGGAGGCGGCGGCATTTGAAATTACTGTATCTCCATTAGCATCTAGTGTAGTTACCCAGTAATAATAATCGGTACCATTGGTTACTGTTGTATCTGAAAAAACAGTAGTTCCTGCAGTAAGCGAAGTTATTTTTGAACTTGTAGGAAAAAGATTACTTATACCTCTATAAATATCTAAATCTGCATTAGCACCTGAAATGAGCCAATCTAAATCAACCACACCATTTTTACTTACTACTCCCAGATTAACTAATGGTGGTGGTGTAGTTTCTGCTACCAATTGTATATCTGGAATTGGTGCTGGATCCATATCGGCACCCAGATAAAAACCGGGATGCGGAGGTTGATTATAACCAACATTTTGCCATGCTACTGCAGTTCGATATTGTGGATCGTGCATCAGTGTGTAAAGCTTATGTTCAGTAGGTATGGTAGTTGTAAAAATCAATAGCTTGTCATTGTCTTGATGTCGCCAAATTACTTCTTCTCTCCAATCACCTAAAATATCTGCAGAAAGATTTGGAGTTGCTTTAGTACTGTTATTGGATGCTGCACCATAGGCAAATGCATTGAGAAGGGTATTATTTGTAAAGTTTGTATAATCCCACTTACTAATAGTAGTACCATCTAAAAGCTCTCGTATGAGGTCTCCATCCCACCAAGAAGCAAAATTCATAGGTCCCGGCCTCGAGGTACTTATCTGTACACCTGTTGCAGAGTTTAAACCCCCTCTTGAACCCCATGCTTCATAACCTTTGTAAGTTGGGTCTATGTCCATAGCAACTCCCCTACCGATGTCTGAACCATCGCCAGGGCGACTCCAAATAATTTCGCCAGTGGCTGCATCATGCATTTCTACACCATGTTCACCATAACTAGATGGACTCTCATGAACCATAAAAACTTCTAATCCTTCTCTATCTGGGTCCATGTCTGATAAGTGTAAAGCATCTCCATGCCCCAAACCAGTTGAATAAAGGCCGGTACCATCATCATCAATCGTAGCTGCACCGTAAACAATTTCATCTTTGCCATCTGCATCTACGTCACCTACGGTTAAACTATGTGCACCTTGTTGCGCATAACCTTCGTTTCCTGTATCTCTGCTATCAAATACCCAACGCTGGCTGAGTGTGCCATTTTGCCAATCCCAAGCAACTAGCATTGTTAACTCGTAATAACCTCTACACATTACCAAACTTGGATTAACTCCATCTAAATAAGCTACTGCTGCCAAAAAGCGATCGACTCTGTTACCATAAGTATCTCCCCAATCACCTACATTACCTCTTGCTGGTTCAAAATTGGTAGTTGCCATTTCGGCTCCGGTTTCTCCATTAAATATGGTTAAATATTCCGGACCACTTAAGATATACCCATTCGAATTTCGATAATCGGCATTAATATCACCTATTATAGTACCTACTCCATCGATAGCGGCATCAGCAGTTCTGCAGGCCAGTTCTGCTTTGCCATCTCCATCTAAATCGTAAACCATAAACTGGGTGTAGTGCGCTCCTGCTCTTATGTTTCTACCTAAATCAATACGCCATAACTGTTCACCTTCTAGCGTATACGCATCAATAAATACATTGCCTGTATAACCAGACTGAGAGTTATCTTTAGCGTTAGATGGGTCCCATTTCACTATAATTTCATAGTCACCATCACCGTCTAAATCAGCAACACTACAATCGTTGGGGCTATAATCATAATTAACACCATCTGGTGTAGTGCCTCCAGATGGTCGTTGCAGATCAAGAGTAAAATAGCCTTGGTCCCAAACATTAGCAGCTCCAAAAGCTGCTTGTTCTACCCCGCCAATTATAGGTCGCACCGTATAACTGCTATTATAAACTGTACTGTCTACATAGTTGGTGGACTGTGTTATAGGTATTGCGTTTACAAGTGTTCCGCCTCTATAAAGATTAAAGGCAATGTCTGTTGGATCTGTACCGAACATGCGCCACGAAACGAAAACTTCGTTACTACTTTTGCGGACTGCAACAACTCCCCTGTCGAGAAATTCCATTTGATTTTGAGCAAAAACTTGAGGAAAACTCAGAAATAATAAGGCCAGTAAAAATACACTCGATTTTTGAATTAAATAGTTAGGCTTTTCCTTAGCATACCGATTTTTTAATGAGGTGGCACCATCCTCATGTGGATTCATTGAAATGTTTTTCATTTTCAAAACTTTTGTGTTGATTGATATAAATGGTAGTTGAAAAAATAAATGAGTGTAATTTGCTATGAAATAGAATAGAAGCTAAAAAAAAGAGGCTATCTATTCTTTTCAAGAGTAATATTTAGGATTTATCATCGATGAATAACCCATAAACTTTAATTAGAAAAATATCATAATTCTAATAAATTTATAGTACTAAATGTATGTATAATTTATATTAAATGCCAAATATTTAGTATTATTAATTTATGATTGATAGGTTGTAGTAGCTTTTTATTAAAGATTATAGAAAACAGATTGAATCACATATCATCAATCAATAACCTTTAAAATATTAGTAATAAGTATACCTAGCATTTAATCAATTGCCTATCCATACTTCTATGGACTCAAACGATTTGCACACTACTATCCAACTATCAAATTTTTCAAACTGCTTATAGGCGACTTTGAAACACAAAAAATTAACTAAGATCGATTTTGGTATTTCTACGCAATAGTAGTTCGGCATAAACCCTTCAATGCCTAGCTTCTATCCTTTTATTCCACATCCTCTATTGCTTGCAGTAATACACTGCAACCGAAAAATGAAGCAAATTTTTGTTTCATTCAAATTCTTACAATCATGTCTTACAAAAAATTTGATCCTAATTATGTAGCTGAAGTTAAAATATCTTATTCCTCAAAAGTTCCAGCTAGTAAAAGACCTACCATTACTTCTTCTGCTTCTGCAGCTGAAATCTTAAGAAAACACTGGGAACCTGGACAACTTGGCTTTGTTGAAAGTTTTAAAATTCTATTACTCAACCGTGCTAACAAAGTATTGGGTATTTACACTGTTTCTAATGGTGGCATTTCTGGTACTGTGGCTGATCCTAAAACAATCTTTATTGCAGCGCTAAAAAGTTCTTCTGTATCATTAGTACTTTGCCATAATCATCCGAGCTCCAACACTAATCCTAGCCAAGCTGATATAAATTTAACAAATAAAATCAAAGAAGCTGGTAAGCTGCTTGATATTGCTGTACTCGATCATATTATTCTAACAGAAGAAAATTACTTCTCTTTTCTTGACTCCGGGTTATTATAATTTAAATCCCGGCAAAAGCCGGGATTTTTTTATAATTCTAAGTTGAAAACAATTCGGATAAAAAAATATCTCTGGGGATTTTGGAGTCCGGTTAGTTTAAAATATGTCTATTGCATGACTAAATACATTACTAATCTAACCCTATAAGTTCCAGTATACAATTCATATTCTCCACTATCTAAAACTGATTTTGCACATTAGATCAATGATCGACTTTAATTATCTTATTACTTTAAACAATGCATCCTGATATCATTTTTTTTATGGCAATCGAAACGCTATAAACCTCTACACCAATCCAAATTTCGATTATATTTTTATTATATTTTTTCTAAAGAAAAAATAACTTTTCT